>NZ_JBVJMN010000025.1:0-98294 GCF_055584185.1 Streptomyces sp. NPDC104202
CTCCGCCCCCCCTCCCCCCCCCCCCCCCCCCCCCCTCCCACCCCCCCCCCCCCCCCCCCCCCCCCCCCCCCCCCCCCCCCCCCCCCCCCCCCCCCCCCCCGCGCCGGGCCGCGGGTCGCGCCCTGTACGGCGAGGACGACGAGGCCGACGCCCAGCCACACCGCGCCCACGACCTGGGCGGCCGTCGACGCCTCGACGATCACCGCGACGAGGATCGCCGCGCCCAGCACCGGCATCACGACGTGCGTGAGCCAGTTCGGCGGACCCTCCGCCCGCCGCACGGCGAACCACCCCACCACGCTCGCGTGGAGCAGGACGAACGCCGTCAGCGCGCCGACGTCGACCACCGACACGAGGTGGTCGAGGCCGTCGTCCCGCCGGGCCGCCCACAGCGCCGCGGCCATCGTGACCGTCGCCGCCACGAGCAGCGCCACGCGCGGCACGCCCCCGTCCGTGCGGGCCAGCACATGGGGCAGCCGCCGGTCCCGGCCCATCGCGAAGAGCAGCCGGCCGCCCGCCGCCTGCCCCGCCAGTGCCGCGAAGGCGGCGCCGATCGCCTTCGAGACGGCCACCAGGTCGTGCAGCCAGCCGCCGACGGAGACGTCCACGGCGTCGTAGAACGCCGAACCCTGCTTCCCCGGATCGGCCGCGAGCTCCGCCGAGGAGACCGGTTCGAGGAGCGCGACCAGCCAGGACTGCGCGACGAAGAGCGTGCCCGCGAGGGCCAGGCAGAACAGCACCGCCCGCGCCACCTTCGCCGAACCCCCCGTGACCTCCTCCGCGAAGGAGGCGATCGCGTCGAAGCCCAGGTACGACAGGACGGCCACCGACACCGCGCCGAGGACGGCCGCCAGGGAGAAACCGGAGTCGCCCGTGAGCGGCGACCACCAGTCGCGCCGCGCCCCGTCCCGGACGAGCACCACCACCGCCGACACCACGAACACCAGCAGGACGACGATCTCCATGGCGAGCACCGCGAAGCCGACGCGGGCCGCCGCCCTGACGCCCCACAGGTTGAGCAGCGTGGTGACGACCACGGCGATCCCGGTCCACACCCACCGGTGCACCTCCGGCACCAGCGCCTCCATCGCGATCCCCGCGAAGAGGTACGCCACGGCCGGGATCAGCAGGTAGTCGAGCATCGCCATCCACCCGGCGACGAAGCCCGGCCCTTCCCCCAGCCCCTTGCGCGCGTACGTGAAGACCGAGCCGGCCTGCGGCGCCACCCGCACCATCTGCGCGTAGCTGAACGCCGTGAACGCCATGGCGACCGTCGCCACGAGGTACACCAGTGCGACGGCCCCGTCCGACTTGGCGTCGAGCGTGCCGAAGACGCCCACCGGGGCCATCGGGGCGATGAAGAGCAGTCCGTAGACCACCAGGTCGCGGAAGCCGAGGCTCCGTCGAAGACCCGTGTGCCCGTCGCCCGGCACCACCTGCGTTTCCTCGGCCATGGCGACAGTTTCGGCCACCACGCGGATCAAACCGCTCACCGACGCGGCCTTACGATGGGACGCATGACTGCAACGCCCGCGACGAACCGCCCGAAGCGTGTCCTGCTCGCCGCACCCCGTGGCTACTGCGCGGGCGTCGACCGTGCCGTGATCGCCGTGGAGAAGGCCCTGGAGCAGTACGGGGCGCCGATCTACGTACGCCACGAGATCGTCCACAACAAGTACGTCGTCCAGACCCTGGAGCGGAAGGGCGCGATCTTCGTCGACCAGGCGACCGAGGTCCCGCCCGGCAACATCGTGATGTTCTCCGCGCACGGCGTCGCCCCGACCGTCCACGAGGAGGCCCGCCAGGGCCGGCTCGCGACCATCGACGCCACCTGCCCGCTGGTCACCAAGGTCCACAAGGAAGCCGTCCGCTTCGCCAAGGAGGACTTCGACATCCTCCTCATCGGCCACGAGGGCCACGAGGAGGTCATCGGCACCTCCGGCGAGGCCCCCGACCACATCCAGCTGGTCGACGGCCCCGGCGACGTCGCCAAGATCGAGGTCCGCGACCCCTCCCGGGTCGTCTGGCTCTCCCAGACCACGCTCTCGGTCGACGAGACGATGGAGACGGTCGACGCGCTGAAGGAGAAGTTCCCGCAGCTGATCTCCCCGCCGTCCGACGACATCTGCTACGCCACCCAGAACCGCCAGATCGCCATCAAGGAGCTCGCCGGCCAGGCCGAGCTGGTGATCGTCGTCGGCTCGAAGAACTCCTCGAACTCGATCCGCATGGTCGAGGTCGCCAAGCAGGCCGGCGTCCCCGCCGCGTACCTCGTCGACTTCGCCGGCGAGATCGACGAGTCCTGGCTGGAGGGCGTCACCAGCGTCGGCCTCTCCTCCGGAGCCTCCGTCCCGGACGTCCTCGTCCAGGAGGTCCTGGAGTGGCTCGCCGAGCGCGGCTACGCGGACGTCGAGATCGTCAAGACCGCCGACGAGTCGCTGACCTTCTCCCTTCCCAAGGAGCTCCGCAACAAGGACCTCCGCGCCGAGGCGGAGAAGCTCGCCGCCGCCGCTCCCGTCGAGGAGTAGTCGGGGAGTAGCCGGGCGCCCCAGCCCTTACCGTGGGTCCATGAACGTCTTCGGAGTGGACATCGGCGGTTCGGGCATCAAGGGCGCCCCCGTGGACCTGGAGCGCGGCACGCTCATCCACGAGCGCCACAAGGTACTGACCCCGCAGCCCGCCACACCCGACGGTGTGGCGGGCTGCGTCGCGGAGGTCGTGGCGCACTTCGGGTGGACCGGCCCGGTCGGCGTGACCTTCCCCGGCGTGGTGACCGGATCGACCGTCCGGACCGCGGCCAACGTCGACAAGTCCTGGGTCGACGTCGACGCCGGCGGCCTCCTGTCCGACCGCCTCGGCGGCCTCCCGGTGACCGTCCTCAACGACGCCGACGCGGCGGGCGTCGCCGAGATGACCTTCGGCGCCGGCCGCGGCCGCAAGGGCACCGTCATCCTCCTCACCCTCGGCACGGGCATCGGCTCCGCCGTCTTCACCGACGGCCGCCTCGTCCCCAACACCGAACTGGGCCACCTGGAGCTCAAGGGCCACGACGCCGAGACCCGCGCCTCCACCCGGGCCAAGGAGGACGAGGACCTCAGCTGGGAGCACTGGGCGACCCGCCGGCTGCGCAAGTACCTCGCCCACGTCGAGATGCTCTTCTCGCCGGAGCTCTTCATCATCGGCGGCGGCGTCAGCCGCAAGGCCGACAAGTTCCTCCCCCTCATCGAGGGCATCCGCGCCGAGATCGTCCCCGCCGAACTGCAGAACAACGCCGGCATCGTCGGCGCGGCGATGGCCGCGGGCACGGCCTAAGGCGCGTCGCCCTCGGGTCGTCGCCGCCCCGACCCGCTCAGCCGACGGGGCGGCGGCGGCCGACGGTCCCGGGGCGGGCGCCCGGGGACTCGGCGCCCGGGACCGGGGCGGTGGCGCGGGCGGCCGCGGCGGTGCGCTGATGGCGACGGCCCATGTCGCGGACCTTGCGGACGCTCGCGATGAGGCCGGCGACGAGGGTGCCGCCGTAGAGCCAGCCGGCGTGCACGGCGAGCGCGGTGACGACGGCCATCGCCTGGCCCCCGATCCCGCCGGTGCCGCCGGCGATGGGGACGACGCCCACCGCGAAGGCGATGGGGACGGCGATCGGGGCCGTGACGAGGTCGGCGGCCCGGACCCACAGCGCGGTCAGGGCGCTGACGGGCAGGAACAGCACCCCGTAGACCACCGGCGAACCGTCGAAGAGCAGCAGGTCGAGGAAGCCGAGCGTCAGCATGACGGCGGACGCGAAGAGACCGGCCCCCAGCCCCGTGAGGCGGGGCGCGGGCAGCCGCCGCAGCGCGAGGACGACGGGCGGCACCGGCCGGGCGCCGGACGGCCGTCCGGGGCCGCGCCCGGGGACACCCGCGGCCGCGGCCCCGGCCCGCTCCACCCGGGCGCCCCCGCGGGTCCGCCCGGACCTGCCCGTCACCCGGTACACGGCCGCACCCTCCACGAGCGCGGGCGGCGGCGTGACGGGGGTTTGCGGCCCTCGGCGGCCTTGCGGCTGACTTGTCCTGTGCTGCTCCACACGACCAACGTAGGTCGGAAAGTGCCGGGAACCGGGTCCGGGACACGCCCTTTGGGTGACGTTGCCCCGGAGATCGACCGAAGGCGGGCGTCACTGGCCGGTTCTCCCCGCCCGTAAACTGGGGGATCGGCCCCCCGTCCACACTTCAGGAAGTCGCCACCGTGTCGCTCACGATCGGAATCGTCGGTCTGCCGAATGTCGGCAAGTCGACCCTGTTCAACGCCCTGACCAAGAACGACGTGCTGGCGGCCAACTACCCGTTCGCCACGATCGAGCCCAACGTCGGCGTCGTCGGCGTCCCCGACGCCCGCCTGACCAAGCTGGCGGAGATCTTCTCCTCGCAGCGGGTCCTCCCGGCGACCGTCGACTTCGTCGACATCGCGGGCATCGTCCGCGGCGCCAGCGAGGGCGAGGGCCTCGGCAACAAGTTCCTCGCGAACATCCGCGAGTCGGACGCGATCTGCCAGGTCATCCGCGCCTTCAAGGACGAGAACGTCGTCCACGTCGACGGCAAGGTCTCGCCCAAGGACGACATCGAGACGATCAACACCGAGCTGATCCTCGCCGACCTCCAGACGATCGAGAAGGTCCTGCCGCGTCTCCAGAAGGAGATGCGGATCAAGAAGGACACGGCGCCCAAGGTCGCCGCCGTCGAGGCCGCCCAGGCCATCCTGGAGAAGGGCGACACCCTCTTCTCCCAGGGCATCGTCCAGGGCTCGGAGAAGGCGGAGCTCCTCCACGACCTCCACCTGCTCACCACCAAGCCGTTCCTCTACGTCTTCAACGTCGACGAGGACGAGCTCACCGACGACGCCTTCAAGGCCGAGCAGAGCGCCCTCGTCGCCCCGGCCGAGGCGATCTTCCTCAACGCCAAGCTGGAGCAGGACCTCGCCGAGCTCGACGAGGAGGACGCCATGGAGCTCCTCCAGTCCGTCGGCGCCGAGGAGCCCGGCCTCGCCACCCTCGCCCGCGTCGGCTTCGCCACCCTCGGCCTCCAGACCTACCTGACGGCCGGCCCCAAGGAATCCCGCGCCTGGACGATCAAGCAGGGCGCCACCGCCCCCGAGGCCGCCGGTGTCATCCACACCGACTTCCAGAAGGGCTTCATCAAGGCCGAGGTCATCTCCTTCGACGACCTCGTCGCCACCGGCTCCGTCGCCGACGCCCGCTCCGCCGGCAAGGCCCGCATGGAGGGCAAGGAGTACGTCATGCAGGACGGCGACGTGGTGGAGTTCCGCTTCAACGTGTGACGGCCGACCTGGTATCAGGTCGCCTGCCCGGCGGACGCGCGGGTGGGGAGGGTCCGGCTCTTCGGAGTCGGGCCCTTCGTCGTGTCCGCGGGGGGTCGTGCCGGGGCGGGGCGGCGGGTGTCCGGATCGTGGCCCTCGAGGTGGGGGTGCGGAGAAAATACAGAAGGTGTGCAGGGCCCGGGGGGAGGGTGGTTCCTCGACCCCCGCGCCGCGGGGAACGGTGGGGGAGGGGGCGGGGGTGGGGACGGTGCGGGACGCGGTGCTCGGGTACGCGGAGGGGACGTTACGGGTGTTGCCCGGCCAGGCCGCGGTGACGGAGGCCGTGTTCGAGGGGCCGCCCGGGGCGCTCCTGGAGCGGGCGCCGCAGTTGGTGCGGGGGTTCGCGGGGGAGAGGACCGACGGCGGGGCGCTGTTCCGGGCGGCGGCGGGACTTCCCGGGGAAGCAGGCGCCGCGGGGCCGGACGACGGGCGCGGCTGCGCCGTGGTGCAGTCCCTGCCCGCGCTGAGCAGGGAGTCGGAGGGGAGCGTGATGGCCTCGCGGGCGGACCGGCTCGCCGGGGCCGCCGACCGGTTGCACTGGGAGCTGGCCGAGCGGGGGGAGCTGACGGGGGGACCCGCCGCCGGGCGCCTGGCCGCCCGGTACGCGCTCTGTTACGCGGGCGCCGCCCTCCTCTGGCTGTGGCGGGCGGGCGAGGAGAGCCGCTCGGAGTGGACGTGCGAGGCGGTGGACGCCCTGCTGGCGGTGCTGGAGGATCCGGCCGTGACCGTGCCGGACGTCCCGGCCGCGCTCGCCCTGCTCGCCGCCTGAGGGGCGCCGCCCGGGACGGCCGGGGTACGGCTCAGCGGGCGAGGTCGCCGGCCAGGGCCCGCTGGAAGGTGCGGGTGAGCAGCGGACCGGGGCTCACGCCGAGGCGGTCGGCGAGCAGCGCGCGGCCGGAGTGGAACTGGAGCAGGGCCGCGGCGGGCTGGCCCGCACGGCACTGGGCGGTCATGAGCAGGGAGCGGTACCGCTCCCGCAGGGGGTGCGCGGCGACCAGCCTGGTCAGTTCGGCGACGAGTCCGTGCGGCAGTCCGGTGGCGAGCTCCGCCTCGGCGCGGTCCTCCAGGGCGGTCAGCCGGGCCTCCTCCAGCCAGGGGCGCTCGTCCTGGGCAAGCTGTTCGGTGGTGTCGGCGAGGGCCTCGCCCTGCCAGAGGTCGAGCGCCGAGCGGAGGACGGCGGCGGCCCGTCGCGGGTCCCCCTGCCGGAGCAGCTCGCCGCCGAGCGCGGCGCGTTCCGCGAACAGGCGGTGGTCGCAGGCGAGCCGGCCCGGGACGGCCGAGAGGCGGTAGCCGCGGCCGACGCGTTCCAGCCGGGCGGCCCCGTCGAGCGGGGCGCGCAGCCGGGAGGCGTAGGTGTGCAGCTGGGCGACGGCGCGGGCCGGCGGGCGCTCGCCCCACAGGGCGTGGATCAGCCGGCCGTCGGGGACGACCCGGCCCTCGGCGAGCAGCAGGGCGGCGAGGACCGTCCGGGGCTTCGCGCCGCCCAGGGCGTTCTCCGCGCCCCCGGACGCGGCCCGGATGCGGACCGGTCCGAGCAGTGCGGTCTCCAGGAAGGGCGTCATGGGGGGAGACCGTAGGCGGGCGGCGCATCCGCCCGGTATCGGCCGCTTATCGGCGGGCCTGACCGCCTGTCGGGACGGGGTCCGTTCCCTCTGTCTAACCCGTGCCCCAGCTATTATGATCATGACAACTTTCAGGGGGGGGCCCGGATTGGCGTCGATGCGGTTTTGCCTGCTCGGGACTCTCCGGCTGGCCTGTGAGGACCGGGAGATCCGGCTCGGCGGAGCGCGTCAGCGCGCGGTGCTGGCCCTGCTCCTGCTGCGGCGCGGCCGCACGGTCTCCGTGGACGAGCTCGCCGAGACCGTCTGGGACGGCTCGCCCCCTCCCACCGCCCGGACCCAGATCTCCATCTGCGTCGCCCAGCTGCGCAAGCTGTTCCGGGAGGCCGGCGCCGACGCCGAGGTCATCGTCACCGCGCACCCCGGGTACCGGCTCGACACCGACGGCCACGGGCTCGACCTCGTGGACTTCCTCGCGCTGGCCGGGCGGGCCTCCGCGCTGGCGGGCTCGGGCCGGACGGCGGAGGCCGCCGACGCCTACCGGCGCGCCCTCGCGCTGTGGCGGGGCCCGGCCCTGGACGGCCTCACCGGCTACGCCCTGGAGCAGGAGGCGAGCTGGCTGGAGGAGCAGCGGCTCACCGCGCTCGACGACCACGCCGAACTGCGGCTCGCCCTGGGCCGCCACCAGGAGCTCACCGCCGAACTGGCCGCCCTGGTCAGCGAGCACCCGCTGCGGGAGCGCTCCCGGCACTCGCTCATGCTCGCCCAGTACCGCTCCGGGCGCCGCGCCGACGCCCTGGAGACCTTCCGCGCCGGGCACCAGCTGACCATCGACGAGCTGGGGCTCGAACCCGGCGCCGCGCTGCGGGAGTTGCACAACGCCGTCCTCTGCGAGGACCCGTCCATCGCGGCCCCGCCGACCGTGCCCGAGCCGGTGGCGGCCGCCCTGGCCGTCGCACCCGCCGTCACCGCCGCACCCGCCGAGCCCGCCGTGATCACCGCCTCCGCCGCGGTCGCCGCGCCCGACGCCACCGTCGTCACCGCTCCGGTCGTCGTGCCCGCCCCGGCCGGCGTCACCGCCCCGGCCCTCGTACCCGCCCCGGCGGGGGAGCCGCGGGACCGGTCGTCCGGCGGCGGCTCCGCGGACACCCCGGGGGAGGCCGCCGCCGACCGCCTGTCCGTCGCGTCGCCCCTCGCCCCGTCCGACCTCCCGCCGAACATCCCCTCCTTCACCGGCCGCACCGCCGAGACCGAGGTGCTCGACGCGCTGCTCGACGGCCGCCCCGACGGCGAACCGCCCCGGGTGGCCCTGGTCACCGGGGTGGCCGGGATCGGGAAGACCGCGCTGGCCGTGCACTGGTCGCACCGCGCGGCCGCCTCCTTCCCGGACGGCTGCCTCCACGTCGACCTCGGTTCCGCCCCGGCGGCCCCGGGCGAGGTGCTGGGCCGGCTGCTGCGCTCGCTCGGCGCGCCCGGCGACCGGCTGCCCGACGACGAGGCGTCCCGGATCTCGCTCTACCGCAGGCTGCTGCGCGGCCGCCGGGTGCTCGTCGTCCTGGACGACGCCTCCTCGTTCGCCCAGGTCGCCCCGCTGCTGCCGGCCAACGGCGGCTGCTGCGTGGTCGTCACCAGCCGCGAGAGCATGGAGGAGCTGGTGCTGCGGCACGGCGCCGTCCGCGTACCGCTGGGCGTCCTCGACCGGGCCGACTCCACCGCCCTGCTCGACCGGATCGTCACCGGAGGACGGACCGCCGCGTCCCCCGCGCAGACGGCCCGGCTGGCCGAACTCTGCGACGGGCTGCCGCTCGCGCTCTGCATCGCCGCCGCCCGGCTGGCCACCCGCCCGCACTGGACGGTGCGCCGCCTCGCCGACCGGCTCGCCGACGAGCACCGCCGCCTGGACGAGCTCAGCCTCGGCGGCAGCCGGGTCCGGGCCAGCTTCGAGCTGAGCCACGGCTGCCTGTCGCCGGGGCTCGCGTCCGTGTACCGGCGGCTCTCCCTGCTGGACGTCCCCGACGTGCCGGCCTGGGCCGTCGCCGCGCTTCTGGACTGCCCGGTGGAGACCGCCGAGCAGTACCTCGACGAGCTCACCGACGCCCACCTCCTGGAGGTCTCCGGGCCGGACGCCACCGGCCAGTACCGTTACCGCTTCCCGAGCCTGCTCCGCCTCTACGCGCGCGAACGCGCGCAGGAGGACCCCGACCGTCCGGGCGCCGAGGCGGCCCGGGACCGGGCGCTGCACAGCTGGCTGACCGTCGCCGAGGCCGCCCACCGCCGGGAGTACGGCGGCGACCACTCCGTGGTGCACGGTCCGGCGCCCCGCCCGCACGTCGACCGGGACCTCCTGGAGGACCTGCTGGTGCGTCCGCTGGACTGGTTCGACTCCGAACGCCACTGCCTGGTGGCGGCCGTCTCGCAGTCCGCCCGGCTCGGCCTCGCCGCGCTCGCCTGGGACCTGGCCTCCTCCACCGTCGGCTTCTGCGAGATCCGCAGCAACACCGACGACTGGCGCCGCCTCTGCGAGGAGGGCCTGGCGGCCTCCCGGGCCGCCGGGGACCGGCAGGGCGAGGGCGTCATGCTCGGCGAGCTGGGCGCCGCCCTGCTCTACCGGGGCGAGTCGGAGGCCGCGGTCCGGCTCCTGGAGGAGGCGGACGGGGTCCTGCGGGCCGGCGGCGAGGTCTACGGGGCCGCGCTGAACGCCTGCAAGCGGGCCGTCGTGGTCCGCCAGCGGGGCGACGCGGGCACGGCCCGCGTCCTCCTGGACGGGGCGCTCCCCGCGCTGCGGGCGGCCGGTGACGTCTCCGCGCAGGCCCACGCGCTCAACAACCTCGCCCAGATCGCCCTGGACGCGGGCGACCCCGCCGAGGCGGTGCGCCTCGGCGGGGAGGCCGTCGCGCTGGCCCGCGGGCTGGGCGCGACCCGGGGCGCGGCCCAGGCCTTCCACCGGCTGGGGCGGGCCCTGCTGGCGGCCGGACGGCTGCCGGAGGCGGAGAAGGCGCTGACCGAGGCGGCCGGGATCGTCCGCGCCAAGCACGACCGGCTGGGCATGGCGTACGTCCTGCTGGGCCTGGCCGAGGCCCGCCTGCGGGCCGGCCGCGCCGACCGGGCCGACGAGGACCTCCGCGCCGCCCTCGTGCTGGCCGAGGAGACCGGCAGCACGGTCCTGCTGGACCGCCTCCGCCTGCTCAGGGTCGAGCTGGAGGAGGCGCGGGCGCCGGGCGCGGAGCTCCCTCAGGAGGCGTGACTCGGACGGCCGTTCAGTCCCAGGGCTCGGTCTGGACGACCGCCGTCGTCCCGCCGGCGGCGGCCGTCACGGTCGCTCCGCCGGCCACCGCGGTGCCCGCGGCCAGGACGACACCCGTGACGATCGCCGCGACCGCCATGACCGCCTTGACGAGCTGTCCGTTCCCCATGTCCCCACGTCCTCTCACCCGCGCCCACCGGACTCCGGCCCCTTGCCGGTCCGTTCCCCGAGCGCCTCGCTCTGACATCCACAGACGCTAGGCGGAGGCGGCTTCGAATCCTTATCGCTCCGCTATCCGCCCGCCTTCCCGCCCCGCCCACCTGCGGAAAGGGGCGAGGCCCCCGGTGGGGGACACCGGGGGCCTCGTGTGCGGGAGCGGTCGGGAGGGATGCGGAGCGGCGGGGTCCGGAGGGGACCGGTCAGAACTTCAGGGTCCAGTGGTCGAGCGTCCCGGAGGAGCCGGCCGAGATGTCCTCGACCCGGAGCTTCCACACCCCGCTCGCCGGGGAGGCGGAGGCGTCCACCGTGTAGACCTGCTGGATCACGCCGTTGCCCTCCTCCTCCACGGACTCCTTGACGAGGTAGACCTTGCCGTCCGGGGCGACGAGGTGGACGTCGAGGTCACCGCGCCAGGTGTGGGTGGCGTGCACGTACACCTGGAGGTTCTTCGGCGCGTTGCCCGCGATGCCGGTGACGGTGACCGGGACCTCGACGGTGCCCGGGTCCGGGACCGTGTGCGGGGTCTGCACCTCGTACGCGGGGAACGTCATCGACCAGCCGTTGAGGGTGCCGACGGAGCCGGGGGAGGGGTCGGAGACCTTCAGCGTCCACGTGCCGTCGGCCGGGGAGGCGGAGGCGTCGACCCGGTAGGTCTCGCGGAGCACCCCGCCGTTCTCGGTGGCGGCGGTGGAGGTCGCACGCAGCGGGTAGGTCCGGCCGTCGGGGGAGACCAGGTCGATCCGCACGTCGCCGCGCCACTCGTGTGTGATGTCCACGGCGACCTGGAGGGCGGCCGGGGCCTTGCCGCCGATGCCGGCCACGGTGAGGCCGGAGGTGACCGAACCGCCGTCCGGGACGCTCAGGTTGCCGGTCATGGCGAAGGGGGTGGGGAAGTTCAGCGACCAGCCGAGGAGGGTGCCCTTGCCGCCGGCGGAGGCGTCCGTGATCTGCAGCTTCCAGGTGCCGGAGGCGGGGGAGGCGGAGGCGTCGACGGTGAAGGCGCCGAGCGCGCCGCCCGGCTCGGAGCCGGAGGTGGACTTCAGGCGGTACAGCCGCCCGTCCGGGGCCACCAGGTCGATCCTGAGGTCGCCGCGCCAGTCATGGCTGCCCTCCAGCTCCACCCGGAGCGCCTTGGGCGCGTTGCCCGGGACGCCGGTGACGGTCAGCGGGGCCTCCAGGGTGCCCGGGTCGGGGATGGCCCGGTCGGTGTCGTCGAAGACCTGCGAGGGGCGCGGCCGGGCGGCCGGTGCCGGCTCCGGGGCGACCGTGCCGACGACGGCCTTGCCGACGTCGATCCGGGGGGTGACGGCCCCGGTGTACGTGATCGGCGTGCCGGTGGTGCCCAGCTTCGCCACCAGGTTCGCGATGCTCTCCGCCGGGTACTTCTGGCGCAGCAGCGCCAGGGCGCCCGTCACGTGCGGGGCCGCCATCGAGGTGCCGTTCTTCGCCGCGTAGCCGCCGCCGGGGACCGAGGACACCACGGAGGTGCCGGGGGCCATCAGGTCCAGCAGCGGGCCGCGGTTGCTGAAGGAGGCCACCTGGTCGTCGTCGGTCGTCGCGCCGACGGTCACCGCCGACGGGACGCAGCCGGGGGCGTTGACCGCGTCGCCGTAGCCGTTGTTGCCGGCGGCGACGACCGTCGCCACGCCCACCGAGTACAGGCTGTCGATGACCGACTTGCGGGGGTCGGTGTCGCAGGCCGTGGTCCAGCGGCCCGCGCCCAGCGACATGTTGGCCGCGAC
This sequence comes from Streptomyces sp. NPDC104202, assembly GCF_055584185.1. Classification (NCBI taxonomy): domain Bacteria; kingdom Bacillati; phylum Actinomycetota; class Actinomycetes; order Kitasatosporales; family Streptomycetaceae; genus Streptomyces; species Streptomyces sp. NPDC104202. Next base: position 12,114 of record NZ_JBVJMN010000025.1, read on the forward strand.
GATGTCCATGCCGGACTGCTTCAGCGCGTACACCTTCTCCAGCGCCTTGATCTGCGAGCTGGTGAAGCTCAGCACACAGGGGCTGTTGCCCGCGCCGCAGTAGTCGTCGGAGTCGAAGCGGGAGAACACCTGCATCGCCACGATGTTCGCGCCCGGGGCCACACCGCGCTTGGGGGCGCCGCTGAGGCCGGTCCCGTTGCCGGCGGCTATGCCCGCCACATGGGTGCCGTGCGAACAGGCCGCGCCGAGCTCCGCGCAGCTGCCGGTGTCCGCGTCGGCGCTGCCGGCGCCCTCCTGGGACGCCTCGCCGTTCGGGCAGAGGCTGGTCGCGCCGTAGCTCTCGTCGTTCACCGAGAAGCACGCCTCGGCCGTGACGCGGCCGCCCAGGAAGGGGTGGTTCTTCGCGACGCCGGTGTCGATCACCGCGACCGCCGTGCCCGCCCCGGTGGCGCCGGCCGCGAAGGCCTTGTCGGCGCCGATCCGGACCGTCGACTCGTCCAGCATCGGGGCGACCGGGACGTCCTCGGTCACGCTCACCACGTCCGGGTTGGAGCGGAGGGCGGTCAGTCCCGCCTGGTCCACCGTCAGGGTGACCATCGGCAGCCGCTCGTACGACACCTCGGTCTCGCCCGCCGCGGCCGCCCCGGCCACGTCGGAGCGGGTCTGGGTCACGACGTTCACCCGGACCGTGCCGCCGCCCGCGGTCCCGGTCTCCAGCGCCGGGTCCACCGGCACCTCGTCGGCCGCCGCCGCGGGGGTCACGCCGACCAGGGGCGCCAGGCCCGCCGGCAGGGCGCCGAGCAGCAGGCCCGAGGCCATCGCGACGGCCACAGCAGATCTCTTCACGACAGGCTCCAGGGAGTAGGCACCGAGCGGGCGGTGCCGCGGCGGCAGAGAAGGAAGGAAAGGGAAGGCAGGGGAAGGCAGGGGAAGGCAGGGAGGGGTGAGGCGGAGAGAAGATGGCGACTCGCCCGTGAGGCCCGCGAGTCCAGGGCCGGAAGTCCGAGGGGGCGGGGCCGTGTGGTCAGGCCCCGGGGCGGGGACCGGGCAGCAGCGTCGGCTGTTCGTCTGCCCGGTTCCCCTGCGTGCGCACGGGCCCGTCAGGTGGCGTCGGCACCGTTCTTCGGGTGGCCGCCGTAGAAGACACCGAGGTAGTAGGTGTACGCGGTGGAGCGGCAGGCGCTCTTCCAGAAGTACGCCGGGCAGGTGTTGTAGTAGAGCATGTTGTAGAAGGCGACGTCGGTCGCGATGCCCTTGTTGCGGTCCAGGTAGTAGCGGTAGCCCTTGTAGCTGTTGCCGATGGTGCCGTAGCCGTAGTCGTGCGAGTCACAGGCGGTACGGAAGTTCCAGCCACCGGGCGAGTCCGAGGCGCTGGTGCAGTGGTCCTTGTAGACGCCCATGACCCAGGCGCCGGTGGGGGTCTGCTTCCAGCTCGGGTTGCGCCAGCCGTAGTGGGCGACCTTCGTCGCGCAGCCGCTGTACTGGTACCACATCCACGTCTCGGGGCGGGAGCAGTAGCTGGGGTAGGCCTGCGCGGAGGTGATCTCGCCGGGGCCGAAGTCCTCGGCGGCGGGAGCCACGCCCTCGCCCTGGGCCAGGCTCGGGGCGCCCTGGACGGCGCTGCCCGCCTCCGGGCGGATGCCGGTGGTCTCCACCGACTGCGGGGCGGCCGCGTCACCGGAGTAGGTCAGCTGCCAGGACGCGCCGTCCTCGGCGGAGGCGGCGACGACCCGGTCGGAGGCGTCGTAGCTGTAGGTGTTGAGCTGGCCGCCGGACGCCGGGTCGACGACCTTGCGGAGCAGGCCGGAGCCGTCGTACGAGTAGCGGGCCAGCGTCTGCACGGTCTGGCCGACGGTGACGGTGATGTCCTTGACCTGGCCCGCGACGTCGCCGAGGGTCTCACCGGAGGCGGTGGTGGTGGTCGCGTAGTTGACCTTCGCCGTCTGCGCGGGGACGTCGGCGCGCGCCGGGTCCTTGACGGTGGAGACGCGGCCGACGCTGTCGTAGGTGACCGTCGTCGGCTTGAAGGCGGAGTTGCCGACAGCCGTGACCCGCCAGGTGTCGCCGCTGCCGCCGACCTGCTTCCAGGTGTAGGACGGCTTGAGGGAGGCGGCCGCGATCGGGTTGCCCGTGGAGTCCACCGGTACGTCGTCACCGGAGGCGACCTGGGCGAGGTCGACGTTCAGCGTCTCGGTGACCGTGGTCTTCAGGACGCCCGCGAGGTCGTCCCACTGGACGTTCTCCACCAGCGTGGAGCCGTCGGCGGCCTTGTAGGTGTTGATGCTGCCGCCGTTGGCGCCGGCCACCGAGTCGGTCAGGTCGTAGCGGACGGACTCCGCGGTGTCCAGGTCGGTCGTGGTGATCGAACCGGAGCCCGGCACCAGCTTGCGGTTGAGCTGGCCGCCGACGAACTCGGCCTCCCAGCTCGGACCGAACACCCCGAGGTCGGCGCGGGCGGCCGGGGCGTCCTGCGCCTGGGCGAGGCCCGGCCCGGTGCCGTCCACCGTGTGGGTGCGGCTCATCAGGCCGTACGTCACGTCGTTCTCGGAGATCTGGAAGGTGTCGTCGGCCGACTGGTACATGCCGGGGCCGATCAGCTGGGTCGTCCCTGTCTCCAGTGCCGGAGAGGGGATCTCCTCGGCCATGGCGGACTGCGGCAGCAGCAGGGCCAGTGTCACGGCCGCCACTGCGGGAAGCGCGGTTCTGCGCACGTTCGGTTCCTTCGGGTACCGGCGGCATACGGCCCTGACCTGGCGGTCGGCCCCTGTTCGCCTGTTCGTGCCGGTCGTTCTCGGCCGGCAACGAGGAACTTAGGAACCCGCTCCTTCGATCCGGTATGCCTCTGTCATCGCCCGCCCCGATGCCCCGCCGATGACGCCCGGTTGCCCACCCGGTGACGCCGCGCCGACGTCCGCCGACGCCCCCCCGTTGCCCCCCGACCCCCCTGAGGCCCCCGAGGCGCTCCGGCCGGCCGCGGCCCGGGGCGCGGGGTCCGCGGAGGTGGGGACCGCGTGGGCGTCCTCGCGGCATGTGACCAAACGTACGGGGCCGGGTGGGGGCGGCCGGGAGATGCGGCGGAGAGGGGGTGTCGGGCGATGTCTTCGCAGGTCAGAGGGGATGGACGGGGTGGGGCAGGGGGGCGGACGGGGTTTTCCGCAGGGTCCGGGCGGCGTGCTTTCCGGCCAGGGGCGTCGCGGTGGGAAAAGGGGCGGGCGGCGCGCGGCTATCCTCGGTCGCTGGGGAACGGGGGCGTGGGGGACCGGGATCGCGGAGGTATCAGGTGGAGTTCAGGCTGCTCGGCTCCGTTGCGCTGGTGACGGAGGACAGGGACGTAGCCTTGGGGCCCGCCAAGCGGACCAGCCTGCTCGCGATGCTGTTGCTCCGCCCCAACAGTGCGGTGAACGTGGGGCAGTTGATCGACGCCCTGTGGGAGGACGAGCCGCCCACGCACGCGAAGACGGTGCTGCAGGGGCACGTGTCGCGGCTGAGGGCACTGCTGGCGGAGCACGGCGCCGAGGCGTACGGGGTGGAGCTGGCGACCCAGGGGTCGGCGTACGTGCTGCGGATGCCGGAGTCGCTGGTGGACGCGCACCGGTTCGAGGAGCTGGTGGCACTCGCGGGGGTGCAGCGGCAGCCGGCCGACGCGGTGCGGATGCTGCGGGAGGCACTGTCGTACTGGCAGGGGCCCGCGCTCACCGGGACCGTGCCCAGCAGACCGCTGGAGGCGGCGGCCGGCGGCCTGGAGGAGCTGCGGCTGGCGTCGGTGGAGGCGCTGGCGGAGGCGTACGGAAAGCTCGGCGAGCACGCCCGGGCCGCCGCCGTCCTGCGCTCCGAGGCCGTCGCGCACCCGCTGCGCGAGTCGCTGGCGGCCGCGCTGATGCTGGCGCTGGGCCGCTCGGGCCGCCAGTCGGACGCGATGGACTGGTACCACCGCACCAGACGGCTGCTCGCCGAGGAGCTGGGCGTCGACCCCGGCGAGACGCTGGCCGAGGCGTACGCGACGCTGCTGCGCTCCGCCGAGCCCGTCACCGCGCCCCGCCCCGCCGCCCCGGTCGACGTACCGGTGCCGGAGGGGCTGCCGCGGGCGCCGCGCGGCTTCACCGGCCGGGGCGCCGAGATGGTGGCGCTGGACCGGGCGGTGGCCGCGGGGGAGGCGCCGGTCTGCCTCGTGACGGGGCCCGCCGGAGTCGGCAAGACGGCGTTCGCGCTGCACTGGGCGTACCAGCGGTCGGCCGAGTTCCCCGACGGGCGGCTCTTCGCCGACCTGCGCGGCTTCAGCGAGACCGCGGAGCCGGAGACCGCCGCGGTCCTGCGGGAGTTCCTCCTCGCGCTGGGCGTCGCGCCGCAGCGCATCCCGGAGGCCGTCGAGGCGCGGGGCGCGCTGTTCCGTTCGCTGACGAGCGGCCGCCGGCTGCTCGTCGTCCTCGACAACGCGCGCTCGTCCGAGCAGGTCAGACCGCTGCTGCCGGGCGGGGACCTGTGCGCGACGGTGATCACGAGCCGGGACCGGCTCGGCGGGCTCGTCGCCTCCGACGCCGCCCGGCCGGTGCCGCTGCGGCACCTCCCGGCGGCGGACTCGACGGCGCTGCTGACCACCGTGCTCGGCGCGGAACGCGTCGCCTCGGAGCCGGCCGCCGCCGCGCGGCTCGCCGGGCTCTGCGACGGGCTGCCGCTCGCGCTGCGCGTGACGGCGGCCCGCCTGGCCGAGCGCCCGCAGTGGACGCTGGATGCCATGGTCGGCGAACTCGCCGACGAGCAGAGCCGGTTGATGCTGCTCGACGTGGAGGACCGGGGGGTGTCGGCGGCGCTGCACCTCACCGTGCAGCAGCTCCCCGAGTCCGCCGCCCGGATGTTCCGCTCGATCGGCCTGCACACGGGCTCGGACCTGGACCGGTTCGCGGCCGCCGCGCTCGCCGGCACGTCGCCCGCGCACGCCTCCGCCGACCTCGACCGGCTGGCCGCCGCGCACCTGCTCACCGAGTCCGTGCCGGGCCGCTGGACCCCGCACGACCTGGTCCGGCTGTACGCCCGCCACCTGGCCCCGCAGGCCGACCCCGAGGGGCTGACCCGGCTCCTCGACCACTACCTCTACACCGGTCTGGCGGCCGACGCCGCCGCCGAACCGGGCTCCCAGCCCTGCTACTCGCTGCCCGCCGACGCCCGACGGCCCGCCGCGACGCGGGAGTTCGAGGACCGCACGGCGGCGCTCGACTGGTACGTGGCCGAACGCCCCGCCCTGGAGCGGGCGGTGACGGTCGCCGCCTCCCTCGGATTGCACGACCGGGCCTGGCGGATCGCCCTCGTGCAGTGGCCGCTGATGCTCATGCGGATCGGCGACGGCTGGACGCCGCTCCTGGAGGCCGGGCTCGCCTCGGCCGAGCGGGTCGGCGACCTCGACGCCCAGTCGCGGGCGCGCGCGCTGCTCGGCTGGATCCTCCACGAGGAGGGACGGGACGAGGAGGCGCTCGTCCACCTGGAGAAGGCGCCGGGGCTGGCGGCCCGGGTGGGCGACACCGTCAGCGAGGCGATCGCGTACGTCAACTACGCCGCCGTCCTGGACGCGACCGGGGAGCACGAGCGGGCCGGTCTGCTCATGCTGCACGCGGTGTCCCTCGCCGACCGCACCGGCCACCCCTCGACCCAGGTGCTGACGCTCCAGCACCTGGCGGGACACAGCCTGAAGCGGGGGGAGTACGAGGCGGCGCTCGCCCACACCCTTCGCGCCGGGGAACTGGTCGCGCCCGACGCGGTGGTCGTGCGCGCGCAGCTGCAGATCGTCAAGGGGGAGGCGCTGGCCGGCATCGGGCGTCTGGACGAGGCCGCTGACCAGCTGGAACGGGCGATCGCGGCCTCGGAGAAGGCCGGCTTCCCGGAGGGTTCGGCGCGGGCGACGGAGCGGCTCTCCCGGCTGTCAGCGGATCGTTAGCGGTACGCAAGCGGGACGGCAGCGCCGGGACGGAAGCTGGATACAGCACGAAGACCGTGCACCGTCCGACCGCGTTTACGGGGGAGAACCACCATGCGCCACCACCGCAAGAACACCGTCCTGGCCGCCGCCGCCATCGCCGCCCTGTCGCTGGGCCTGACCGCCTGCGGCGGTGACGACGGCAGCACCGGCGCGAAGGACGCGGGCAGCGCGAGCGCCCCGCAGACGACCGGCGGCACGGCCGACGGCGCCACGGCCACCGGGGGCACGGCCGACCAGACCACGGCCAAGGGCGGCTCGGGTTCGGCCGGCGGCTCGACCGCCTCGTCCTCGTCCTCCTCGTCCACGGGCGGTTCGGCGTCCGGCTCGACCGGCTCCACCGGTTCGTCCGGCTCGGCGAAGTCCGACGCCAAGGCCCCCGCCTGCGCCTACGGCGACGTGAAGATCACGGCGAAGAAGGCGGACGAGGTCCCGACCGAGCACATCGTCCTCACCGCCACCAACACCTCGGGCCGCTCCTGCACCCTCCTGCAGTACCCGCTGCTCGCCTTCGGCCCGATCCAGACGGCCAAGGACGTCCCGGCGGTCGCGAAGAGCAAGCCGTCGGCCCCCGTCGTCCTCAAGGCCGGCGAGCCCGCGTACGCCAACGTGCGCGTCGCCCTGGGCGGTGTCGACGAGGACAACAAGGTCGTCAGCGAGTTCAACGTGAACCTCTTCGCCGCCGACGGCCCGGCCGAGGGCAGCGTCGTCGTCAAGGCCCCGGCCGGCGGCCTCGCGGTCGACGAGTCCGCCGCCAAGACCGGCTACTGGACGTACGAGCTGCGCAACGGCGCCGACGAGTTCTGAGCGGCGTCCGCGCCGGGGTGATCCCGGTGCGGTCTCAGGGACGGGTCCAGCCGTCCACGACGTCGCACTGGAGGTCGGCCCACGCACGCAGACGCTCCGGCGCCAGTGAGGAGGCGTCGGAGCCGGCCCGCTCCCCGACCCAGGTGTCCCACGGGCCACCGGGGGCGACGATCCGGTCGGCGTACGCCGTCCCGAGTTCCGCGTCGAGCCGGAGCAGGGCCCCGAGGGCCGAGGGCTGGTCGTGGTCGAGATCGGGCCGGGCCAGGTGGCGGTCCAGAGAGGCGACGAGGATCTCGGCGTCCGCGCGGGTGCCGAGTCGGGCGAGGGCGAAGCAGTACCCCGAGCCCGCGAAGCAGACCTCGCTCTCCAGGAGCAGGGCGCCGATCCGCTCGCGGTACGAGGCCCGGCGGTCCAGTCCGATCAGCCAGGCCGCCGTGAGCCGTGACCGCCATTCGTAGCCGAGCAGCGCGTCCAGCTCGGCGTCGGTGATCGCCGCCGCGTCCCGGAGGATCCGGCGGACGAAGCGGCGGCTCGGCCCCGCGCGCCCGGGGTACGTGGCCGAGCCGATCTCCAGGTAGCGCGGCATGCCCCAGTACGTCGCCTTCACGTACCGCCTCACGACGTGGCCCATGCCGATGTCGCGCGGGTCGCACAGGGTCATGCGGCCGGTGCCGCCCGCCGCGTGGGCTGCGAGCCCCGTCATCTGCCGGCGTTCGTCCATGGAGGCAGTCTGCCGGAGGCGGCCGCGCGCGGGGAGGTGTGGGGCCACCGGTTTCAGGGGGCCAGGCCCGTCTTGGCACCCGCCCCGCAGAGGGGGACGACGGTGAGGCCGGGCCGCGGCGGCGCGCTGCGGACGGCGGCCCAGCAGGCGACGCCGGTGGGCTCGACGAAGAGGCCGCGGCCGGCCAGGTCGCGCTGGGCGGCGCGGATCGCGTCCTCGTCGACGGTGAGGAAGGTGCCGCCGTTGTCGCGCACCGCGCGGAGGATCCGCCGGGCGCGCGGCGGGGCCGTGATGGCGATGCCCTCGGCCAGGGTGGGGCGCGCGGCGGCCGGGGCGGCGAGGTCGTCGGCGCCGGCGTGGAAGGCGGCGGCCAGGGGCGAGACGGCCCGGGCCTGGACGGCGACGAGCGCGGGGCGGGTCTCGACGAGGCCGTGGCGGTGGAGTTCGTCGACGGCGAGGGCGGCACCGAGGAGGAGGGTGCCGTTGCCGACGGGGACGACGATCGTGTCGGGGAGCCGGCCGCCGAGCTCCTCCCAGAGTTCGTAGACGTAGGTCTTGGTGCCGTGGAGGAAGTGCGGGTCGTAGACGTGCGAGGCGTAGTGGGTGCCGGGCTCGTCGGCCGCGGCCCGGGCCGCCGCGGCCGTGGCCTCCCGGTCGCCGGGGACCTCGACGATCCGGGCGCCGTGGGCGCGGATCTGCTCCGCCTTCTTGGGGGACGTGCCCTCGGGGACGTACACGACGGCGTCCAGCCCGGCCCGCGCCGCGTAGGCGGCGACCGCCGTGCCCGCGTTGCCGCTGCTGTCGGCGACGACGCGTTCCAGGACCCCGGCGCGGGCCAGTCCGAGGGCACGGGCGGCGAGGACGACGGCGCCGCGGTCCTTGAAGGACAGGGTCGGCATGAGGAAGTCGAGCTTGGCCGAGACCGACGCGGTGAGGGGGACCAGCGGTGTGCGGCCCTCCCCGAGCGTCACCTCCGGGGCGAGCGGCATCGGGGGCAGTGCTTCCGTGTAGCGCCACAGGGAATTCACACGTGACGGGAGTGCGGTGAGGGGGACCGGTCGACTCTCGAAGTCGAGGTCCCAGGGGCCCCGGCACGTGGGACAGCACCAGGTGAGCGCGGACGTGGGCGAGTGGACCTGACAGCGGGAGCACACGAAGGACGTCATGCCGCCCAGCATGGCCCGGGACGGCCCGCGTCGGCGTGCCCCCGCCCTGTGCGCCCCGCCCGACCGGCGGTTCTCCTCGGCCACGTACGATGCGCGCCCGATCGTTTGTTCGCGCCGCCGCCCCGAAACAGGAGCCCGTACCCGTGGAGCCGACCCCGCCGAACCCGCCGACCCCGTCCCCCGAGGGAGGCCCGCAGCCGCGGGGATGGCCCGCCCCGGGCCCGTACACCTCACCGGGGATGCCCTACGCGCCGTACGGGCGGCCCGGCATACCCGGCCCCGGCGGCTACGGGCAGCCGCCGCGCCGCACGACCAACGGCCTCGCCGTCGGCTCCCTCGTCTCCGGCATCGTCTGCTGCCTCCCGCCCCTCGGCCTGGTCCTCGGGCTCGTGGCCCTGCCGCAGATCAGGAAGCGGGACCAGGCGGGCCGGGGCTTCGCGATCACGGGGATCGCCCTCTCCTCCCTGAGCTGCCTGCTGCTCGTCCTGGGCCTCGTGACCGGCGGATTCAGCTCGGCGTGGGACGGGTTCAAGGAGAACGTGGACGAGGCGTCCCGCACCAAGTCGCCCGGATCGCTGCGCACCGGGCAGTGCTTCGCGGACGACGACAAGAAGGCGGAGTACGCGACGGAGGTCGAGGTCGTCGACTGCGCCCTGCCGCACGACGGCGAGGTCACCGGCCGCTTCAAGGTCACCGGCTTCACGAAGTGGCCGGGCGACGACGCGGTCGACGAGCAGGCCGAGAAGCGCTGCGACACGGTCAACGCGGCCTACGCGATGGACACCTGGGCCGTCCCCAGGGACGTCTGGACCTACTACTACCTGCCCAGCAAGGAGAGCTGGCGGCTCGGCGACCGCTTCGTGATCTGCGCCTACGCCAGCGAGGGCGAGGCGTACAAGGGCTCGGTCCGCGCCGACGCGTCCACCCTGACCCTGGACCAGGCGTCCTTCCTCCGGGTCGTCAACCCGATCGAGACGGCCGTCTACGCGGAGCCGGAGGAGGACCCGGACGAGGACTTCGCGGCCAACAAGGCGTGGGCGGGGAAGGTGCTGCAGGCGATCGACGGGGCGCGCGCGGGGCTCAGGGCGCAGTCCTGGCCCGGCGCCTCCACGGCCCCGGTCGCCGCGCTGGGCAGGACGCTGGACGCGGCTTCCGCGGACTTCGGCAAGCTGGCGCGGGCGGCCGACGCGGACGCCTACTGGGCCGCGTACGACGCCGCCTGGGAGGCACTGCCGGAGAACCTCGGCGCGGAGGCGCGCGGCTCCCTGGGCCTCACGGCCGCCCTGCCGGCGCGGGACGGCGCCTCGGCCTGAGCCCCGCCGCGCCCACGACGGCGCTCGCGCCGGCAGGCGGTGCGGGGCACGGCCCCGCACCGCCTGCCCGGCCGGGCCTAGCGGCGGGTCAGCCCGCGGTCGATCGCGGTGATCAGCTCGCCGTTCGCGGTGTCCCCGTCGAGGGACCAGACCATGGCGCCGCCGAGCCCGTGCCGGCGGACGTAGGACGCCTTGGTGCGCAGCACGGTCGGGTCGTCGTACGTCCACAGCGTGGTGCCGTCGAAGAGCCATGCGTGGCCGTTGCGCTCGCCGCGGTACAGCTTGTACGTCCCCGAGTCGGCCAGCGCCTTCAGGTACTTGTAGTCCTCCGAGCCGGCCGTCCAGGTCGCGGGGGCGGGCCCGGTCGCGGGCTGCCCGAGGCCGTCGCCGCCGCCGGTGACGCCGGTCCAGCCCTGACCGTAGAACGGCATGCCGACCACGAGCTTGTGGGCGGGGGCCCCGCGCCGCAGCCAGGCATCGACGGTCTGGTCGACGCTGAAGTCGTTCTTCGCGAAGAGCGCCGACTGCTGGGCGGTGGTCTTCTCGCCGGAGACGTGGAAGTCGTAGCCCTGGAGGTTCACGAAGTCGAAGTCCCGCATGATCCTGGCGACTTCGAAGCCCGCGTCGATCTTGGCGGGCGCGGTGGGGACGTAGGCGCTGAGGTCGTAGTGCCTGCGCTGCGGGAGCGAGCGCCCGTAGGCGTCGAGCTGCGTGCGGAACTCGCGGACGAGCTTGGTGAAGTTGGGCTTGTCCTCGGGGCGGATCACGTTCCCGGGGGCGCCCTCCGAACCGGGCCACTCCCAGTCCAGGTCGACGCCGTCGAAGACGCCGGCGGCGGCACCCGCGCCGCCCCGGGCGCCGTCGGCCGGCAGGTTGCCCTTGATGTACGTGTCGATGCAGGAGGCGACGAGGGCCTTGCGGCCGGCGTCGGTGCGCACCGCGTCGGAGAAGTGCGCGGAGCCGGTCCAGCCGCCGAGCGAGATCATGACCTTGAGGCCGGGGTGCTTCGCCTTGAGCTCGCGCAGCTGGTTGAAGTTGCCGGCGAGGCGCTGCTCGGCCGTGTCGGCCACGCCGTCCACGGAGTTGGCGGCGTCGACCGGGCGCACGTAGTCGGCCCACGGGTCGGAGCCCGGCGCGTTGCCCATGAGGCACTTGCCGTCCGAACCGATGACGCCGAAGGCGTAGTTGATGTGGCTGAGCTTGCCGGCGGTGCCGCTCTGCTCCAGGTCCTTGACCTGGAAGTTCCGGCCGTAGATGCCCCATTGGGTGAAGTAGCCGACGCGCTTGAGGGCGGGCGTGTGCGCGGAGGGCTGGTGCGCGTCCGCGGTGGGGGCCAGGGTGGCGAGGAGGCCGAGGGTGGCGGCGGCGGCCGCGCCGAAGGTCAGCTTGGTCATGGCTCTGGGACGCATGGGCTCGTTCCTGTGCGAGGCGGGATGGAGCGTGCGGGAGTGGTCCGAGGGGTTCAGGCAGGAACGTATTGGTCTGTACCAATGAGGTCAAGGGGTTCGGCGGCGCCTATCCGGGGTGACCTCGGGGGGCAAGGGTGCGGACCGCGCTGTCATCACTTCGGGTGAAACTCTGGCCCATGCTTGCGGATCGCGACCGTGGGTTGTCACGCTGTAGCTGTCAGTCAACCTGAGGGGAGTGTCCAGTGACGTTCGGTGAGCAGCCCGCCTATCTGCGCGTGGCGAGCGATCTGCGGGAGAAGATCGCCAACGGCTCGCTCCCCCCGCATACCCGTCTTCCCTCGCAGGCACGCATCCGCGAGGAGTACGGGGTGTCGGACACCGTCGCGCTGGAGGCCCGCAAGGTGCTCATGGCCGAGGGGCTCGTGGAGGGACGCTCGGGCTCGGGGACGTACGTGCGGGAGCGCCCGGTGCCGCGCCGGATCGCCCGCTCCGGATACCGCCCGGCGGCCGGCGCCACCCCGTTCCGCCAGGAGCAGGCCGCGGAGGGGGCCCGCGGCACCTGGGAGTCCCACAGCGAGCAGGAGCCGGCGAGCGCCGAGGTCGCCGAGCGGCTCGGCATCGACCCGGGGGAGCGGGTCATGCGCACCCGGTACGTGTACCGGGACGGAGGCGAGCCGATGATGGTCTCCACCTCCTGGGAGCCCCTCGCCGTCACCGGCCGGACGCCGGTGATGCTGCCCGAGGAGGGCCCGCTGGGCGGCTGCGGCGTCGTCGAGCGGATGGCCGCCATCGACGTGGTCGTGGACAACGTGGCGGAGGAGGTCGGGGCCCGGCCCGGCCTCGCCGAGGAGCTCCTCGCGCTCGGCGGGGTCCCGGGACACGTGGTGATGGTGGTCGAGCGGACGTACTACGCGTCGGGGCGGGCCGTGGAGACGGCGGACGTGGTGGTCCCCGCCGACCGCTACCGCATCGCCTACCACCTGCCGGTCCGCTGACCGCCGGTCCGCCCGGTCCGCCCGGGCCCGCCCCGCCCGGGCCCGCCGGGGGCGGCGGACCGCTCAGCGGGGCCGGCCGTCCGGCGCGCGTGACGCGGAGTTAACGGGGCGTCAGCCCGCGTAACCGCGCGGCAACCCCTCGCCTACGACAGGCGTCATCCCGGGCTCCTAACTTCCTGGCCGTACCCGCGAACCGGTCGGACGACAGGAACCCCCATGACGGAAACGGTCACCCCGCCCACCCCGGAGCCGGGAGCGGTCGCGCCGCCCCCCGCGCCCGGCCGCAGCTACGCGCGACTGGCGGCGGACGAGAGCCGCGAGGACTACTCGCTGCGCTACGCCCCGCACTCCTTCCGGCGCTGGTCGCCCGCGACCGTGGCCGGTACCGCCCTCGGCGGCATCGCCTACCTCGCCGACTTCGCCATCGGCGCCTCGATCGTCTTCACCTACGGCTTCGGCAGCGGCCTGGCGTCGATCCTCACCGCCGCCACCCTGATCTTCCTCACCGGCATCCCCATCGCCCGGGCCTGCGCGACGTACGGCCTGGACATGGACCTCGTCACCCGCGGCGCCGGCTTCGGCTACTTCGGCTCCACCCTCACCTCGCTCATCTACGCCTCCTTCACCTTCATCTTCTTCGCCCTCGAAGGCTCGATCATGGCCCAGGCCATGCACCAGGCCGTGGGTCTGCCGGTCGAGATCGGCTATCTCGTCACCACGCTGATCGTCATCCCGATCGTCTTCCGCGGCATGGGCGCCCTGGCCAAGGTGCAGGCGTGGACCCAGCCGATCTGGCTCGTCGGTCTGGTGCTGCCCTTCGTCGTCCTGGCCTTCGAGGCCCCCGACGCCTGGGGCGCCTTCACCTCCTTCGGCGGTACGGAGGGCGCCGGCGCGGGCTTCTCGTGGATCGGCTTCGGCCTCGGCACGGGCGTCGCCCTCTCGCTGATCGCCCAGATCGGCGAGCAGGCCGACTACCTGCGCTTCATGCCCGCGAAGACCGCGGCGAACAGGCGGCGCTGGAACCTCGCCGTGCTGGCCGCCGGTCCCGGCTGGGTGGTCATCGGCGCCGCCAAGCAGCTCGGCGGCGCGCTCCTCGCCTTCGTCGCCCTGGAGGCCGTCGGCACCACCCACGCGCTGGAACCGATCGCCCCGCAGATCGAGGCGCTCCGGCCCTGGCTGGGCTCCTTCGCGCTGCCCGCCGCCGCGCTGTTCGTGATCGTCTCCCAGATCAAGATCAACGTCACCAACGCCTACAGCGGCTCGCTGTCCTGGTCGAACTTCTTCTCCCGCGTCACCCACCGGCACCCCGGACGCGTCTGGTACATCTTCCTCAACCTCGCCATCGCGCTGACGCTGATGGAGATGAACATGTTCGCGGCGCTGAACAAGCTGCTGGGGTTCTACTCCAACGTCGGCATCGCCTGGATCGCGGCCGTCGCGGCCGACCTCGTCGTCAACAAGCGGGCCGGCTGGAGCCCGCCGTACATCGAGTTCAAGCGCGCCTACCTGTACGCCGTGAACCCGGCGGGCTTCGGCGCCATGGTCGTCGCCTCCACCGTCTCGATCCTCGCCTTCTTCGGGCTCTTCGGCACGTACGCGCAGGCGTTCTCCACCTTCATCGCCGCCGGACTCGCCGTCGTCCTCTGCCCGCTGATCGCCTGGGCGACCAAGGGGCGCTACTACCTGGCCCGTCCCAACACCGTGAACGGTCCGACGGTCGAGGTCGCCGACGAGCGGGCGACGCACCTCTGCGCGGTCTGCGAGACCGCCTACGAGCTGCCCGACATCGCCGACTGCCCGGTGCAGGCCGGGCCGATCTGCTCCCTGTGCTGCTCGCTCGACGCCGCGTGCGGCGACGTCTGCCGCAAGGATCCGCAGAGTACGGGCGGTCCCGTGCTCCTGCCGGTGCCGTCCGTCCCGCGGGCGTGACGCCCGGGGTGTGAGCTTCGGCCTCCTTCCGTCGGTTCCCGGCCGATCCGTATCTCTTTGTGAAAACACATATCCGCTGTGTGAAGGTCAGGCGTAAGCTCCGGCATATGCGGATTGCGGTTTCCCGGAGATCCAGGACGGCGCCCGGACCGGCGGAAGGAGAAGCCCGATGACCGACAGCGGCCCTCTCCTCCCGTGGCTCGTCATACGGCAGGACGACAACGGCAATCGCTACCGGGTGGGGCGGTACGCGACCAGGGACGAGGCCCAGAAGATCGCGGACAGCCTCGACGACCGCGGCCACAAGCAGCTCTACTGGGTCGAGCGCATCGGCACCCCGGCCCTCTGAGCCCGGCCGCCGCGGGCTCGCCGAACCCGGCCGCCGTCCGGCCCGGGCTACGCTCGCGCCCATGACGGAACGCACCACCGGCCCCGCCGAACCCCGGCGTGACGCGCCCCGCCCCGACGAGTCCCGCCCCGACGAGTCCCGCCACGACACCGCCCCCGACCGGGACCGCGACGTCGTGGTCGTCGCCGCGGGAGCCCTGTACGACGGGGGCCGGCTGCTGGCCGCGCGCCGCAGCGCTCCCGTCGAGCTCGCCGGCCGCTGGGAACTGCCCGGCGGCAAGCTCGAACCGGGGGAGAGCGGGGAGGAGGCCCTGGTCAGGGAGCTCCGCGAGGAGCTGGGCGTGGAGGTCGAACCCGGCGAACGCCTCCCGGGCGAGTGGCCGCTGAAGCCCGGATACGTCCTGCGGGTGTGGACCGCCCGTCTCCTCTCGGGCACGCCCCGCCCGCTGGAGGACCACGACGAGCTGCGCTGGCTCGCCCGGCACGAGCTGGACACGGTCGACTGGCTCGACCAGGACCGGCCCGCCGTCGCCGAGGCAGGGCTCAGGCTGCCGCATGCGCCCCTCGACGGAGCGCGTGGCTGACTCTCTACGCCGTTCGTGCCACCGTGCGCCCGCCGCTGCCCCCGGCACGATATCCCGCCCCGAATATCGGGTATGTCCAGATTGATCCCTTGAAAGAGGATGCGGGTCGGCCTGCTGACGCACAGCTGGGGAAGTGATCGGGTGTGATCGACACCGACGGCGACCGCGCCGAGTGGAACTTCCCCGCGGAGGCGAACGCCGTGCGCACGGCCCGCCACGCGGTGCGCGAGACCCTGCGGGCATGGAAGCTCGACGCGGCCGTCGGTGATGTGACCGTTCTGCTGGTCAGCGAGCTGGTGACCAACTCGCTGCGGTACGCCTCCGGCCCGATCGGGGTCCGGCTCGTCCGGATCGGCCCCGACGGCGCCGGCCCGGACCACGGCCCGGCCCTGCTGGTGGAGGTCTCCGATCCGCTTCCGGATCCGCCGACCGCGCGCCCCTCGGGACCGGAGGACGAAGGGGGCCGCGGTCTGGGCCTCGTGGCCTGTTCCGCGCGGCGCTGGGGGACCCGTAAAGGAAGGACGGGCAAAACCGTATGGTTCGAGCTGGCTCTCCCTGGTGAGTAAACAGGGTGGGACAACGATCACCGGTACTCGGCACGGGACGACCGAGACCACCCTGTGATCGGGAACGTCGTGCCGTCGGGGCCCGCCGTATTGAATACTGCGGGCATGGCCGATCCGGTGCGGTGAGCTGGAGGGGACGGTCGCGTGAGCGAGATATCCGAGACGGCGAGCGGCGGCGTCGTGTGGCAGAGCAGCCCGCCCGGCTCGATCTATGACTACATCCGGGTCGCCTCCTTCTCGATCGGGCCCGACGGCCTCGTCGAGCAGTGGAGCCGGCGGGCCGTGGACCTCTTCGGGGTGACCGCCGCGGAGGCGATGGGCAAGGACCCCGTCGAGGTCTTCATGCCCGCCGACCTGCGCGAGCGCGGGCACCGGAGGGTCAAGGAGATCCTCGACGGCAAGGAGTGGACGGGACTCGTCCCCTTCCGTCTGCCCGGGGAGGAACGTCCCCACGGCATCGCCGAGATGTACGTGATGCCGAGCGAGACCCCCACCGGGGAACGGGCCGCGCTGTGCATCGTCGTCGACGTGCGGGCCCTGCGCCGCATCGAGACGGACCTCGCCGCCTCCCAGGCGATATTCGGCCAATCTCCCTTCGGCTTCCTCCTCTTCGGCACGGACCTCACCGTGAAGCGGGCCAACCGGCGCTTCGCCACCGTCTTCGGCGGCTCCGCCGACGACCACCGCGGCCGCACCGTCCACGACTACCTCACCCGCCCCGAGGCCGACCGGATGACCGGCGCCCTCCAGCGGGTCCTGGACACCGGGGAGTCCGTCACCGACTTCCAGATCGTCGGCGCCGCGCCCGGCGCCCGGGACCGCCGCCACTGGTCCATCAACCTCTACCGCGTCCACAGCGGCTCCGGCCGGCCCATCGGCGTCGCCGGCCTCGGCATCGACGTCACCCGCCGCCACAACGCGGCCAGGGAGGCCGCCAGCGCCCGCCGCAACCTCGCCCTCCTCAACGAGGCGGGAGCCCGCATCGGCAACTCCCTCGACCTGGAGGCCACCGCCCGCGAACTGCTCGACGTCGCCGTCCCCGGCTTCTGCGACCTCGCCTCCGTCGACCTCTACCAGGGGCTGCTGACCGGCGACGAGGCCCCGCCCGGCCGGTGGGGCAGCTCCCACGACGTCGGCTACGGGGCGGGCAGCGCCGAACTCCGCCGGGTCGCCTTCGCCAGCGCCGTCTCCGACACCCCCCTCAGGAGCGACGAGGGCCACGCCGCCGACAGCGGCTGCTGCGGCCCCGTGCCCATCGAGGTCGGAGCCGTCCACCGCTATCCGTTCAACTCGCCCTGCGCCGGGGCCCTGCGCACCGGCCGCATCCGGACGGTCCCGGGCGTCGACGGCGAACTCGTCCAGTCCACCCTGGTCGTCCCGATGGTCGCCCACGACATCGTCGTCGGCCTCGTCCAGTTCTCCCGCACCAAGGGCAGCGAACCCTTCGGCGAACGCGACCGGGCCCTCGCCGTCGAACTCGCCGCCCGCGCCGCCGTCTGCATCGACAACGCCCGCCTTTACCGCCGCGAGCACGAACGGGCCCTCATCCTCCAGCGCAGCCTCCTGCCTCCCGGCGACCCCGAGGCGGCCGGCCTCGACATCGCCTGCCGCTACCTCCCCGGCACCGCCGCCACCGAGGTCGGCGGCGACTGGTTCGACGTCATCGAACTCCCCGGCCACCGCACCGCCCTCGTCATCGGGGACGTCATGGGCCGCGGCCTGCGCGCCGCCGTCGCCATGGGAGAACTGCGCACCGCCGTCCGCACCCTCGCCCAGCTCGACCTGGAGCCGGCCGAGGTCCTCTCCCACCTCGACGAGATCGCCCGCGGCCTCGGCGCCCCCATCGGCACCCAGCAGTCCCGCACCCAGAAGTCCCGCGGCCCCGAACTCTCCGAGGTCTACCTCGCCACCTGCGTCTACGCCGTCTACGACGCCGTCACCCGCCGCTGCACCTTCGCCAACGCCGGACACCTCCCGCCGGTGCTCGTCGAACCCGGCGAGGAGGCCCTGCTGCTCGACGTGCCCCCCGGGATGCCGCTCGGCGTCGGCGGCGAGCCCTTCGAGGAGGTCGAGGTCGAACTCCCCGAGGGCGCCCTGCTCGCCCTCTACACCGACGGCCTCGTCGAGTCCCGCGACCACCCGCTCGACGAGGGCCTCAGCGCCTTCCGCCGGGCCCTCACGGACCCGGCCCGGCCGCTGGAGGACGTCTGCGACCGCGTCCTCAGCAGCCTGAACACCGGACACGGCGAGGACGACATCGCCCTCCTCATGGCCCGGATCCAGGGACTGCCCAGCGAGGCGGTCGGCGACTGGCAGCTGCCCAGGGAACCCCGCTCGGTCGGCCGGGCCCGCGAGCTGGCCCGCGCCCAGCTGGCGGCCTGGGACCTCGAACCGCTCGTCGACACGGTCGAACTCCTCGTCAGCGAGCTCGTCACCAACGCCCTGCGGTACGGCGAGGGCGAGATCAGGCTGCGGCTGCTCCGCGACCGCACGCTCGTCTGCGAGGTCTGGGACGCCGGGCTGGTCCAGCCCAGGCGCCGTCGTGCCCGGGACACCGACGAGGGCGGCCGCGGCCTCCAGCTCGTCGGCCTGCTCTCCTCCTCCTGGGGATCGCGCCGCACCCCGCGCGGCAAGACCGTCTGGTTCGAACTGGCCCTGCCGGACGGCGAGGACGCGGCCGAGCCCACCGTGGAACAGCTCCTCAGCATGTTCTGACCGGCGCCGGCGCCCGGGGGTCAGCCCTTGAGCGCCGCCAGCCGGGCCTCGATCTCGGCGCTGTCGCCGAGCGCGTCCAGCTGCTCGAACTGGGCGTCCAGGGAGGAGGCGGCGAGCTCCTGCTTGCCCAGCGCCCGCGCCTCCTCCCGGCGCACCTTGTCCTCGAAGCGGTTCAGCTCGCTCGTCGGGTCCAGCACGTCGACGCTCTTCACCGCGTCCATCATGCGGTTCTGCGCCCGGGCCGAGGTGGCGCGGGCCACCAGCTCGTCGCGCTTGGCCTGCAGCTCGCCCAGCTTGGCCTTCATCCGGTCGAGGCCGGTCCGCAGCTTGGCGACCACCTCGGTCTGCGCGGCGATCGTCGGCTCCGCCGTCCGCGCCTCCTTCTCCGACTGGAGCTGGCGGCCCAGCGCGACCTTCGCCAGGTTGTCGAACCGGTCCGCCTCCGCCGTCTGTCCGCCGCCGCGCAGCTCGTCCGCCTTCCTGCTCGCGGCCAGCGCCTTGCCGCCCCACTCCGCGGCCGCCGCCACGTCCTCCTGGTGGTCCTGCTCCATCAGCCGGAGGTTGCCGATGGTCGCGGCCACCGCCTCCTCGGCCTCGGTGATGTTGTTCGAGTAGTCGCGGATCAGCTGGTCCAGCATCTTCTGCGGGTCCTCCGCCTGGTCCAGCAGGGCGTTGATGTTGGCCTTCGCCAGCTGGGTGACTCGGCCGAGGACGGTCTGCTTGCTCATGGCTCTTCTCCTTGGGAGGGACGGAAAGGGAATGGACACGGCGCGGACCGCCGTCAGAAGCGGCCGCCGCCGCCCAGCCGGCCGCGTGTGCCGCTGCCGCCGAAGCTGCCCGGACCGCCGCCCGGGCTCCCGCCCCCGAACCCCCCGCCGAAGCCCCCACCGAACCCCCCGTGTCCGCCGCCCCTGCCCCCGCCGAACAGCCCGCCGAGGATGATGCCGCCGAGGACCGCGCCGCCGAGCCCGCCGCCGGCGCCTCCCCCTCCTGATACACCGCCCATGCCGTTCGGGTTCCCGTAGGTGCGGACGTCCTGCTCGGCGAGCTCCTGCGCGCGGCGCGCGAGGGCGTCCGCCTGCCGGGCCTCCGCGAGCGCGGTCTGCGGGTCCCCGGCCCCGGCGAGCGCGTGCGCCTCGTTCCAGTGCCGCTGCGCCTCGGCCAGGCGGGTCCTGGCCTCGCTGCCCACAGCGCCCCGGTGCGTGGTGACGAAGTCGGAGGCGGCCCCGATCGCCGAGCGGGCCGTCAGCATCGCCTGATCCAGGAGCGCGCGGGCGCGCCGGGAACCCGACTCGCGCTCGCGCGCGCCCTCCAGCGCCTCGTCGAGCGCGGTGTCGGCCTCCTCGACCCGCCGCAGCGCGTCGATCGGGTCGTACCGGCCGGAGTCCACCGTCCGCCGCACCTCGCCGACCACCGACTCGGCCCGGGCGATCCGGCCCCGCAGATCGGCGGTGGACACCCCCTCGGCCGTTCCGTCCAGCAGTCCGCGGGCGTCCGCCAGGTCCGCGTCCGCCTCCGACAGCGCGCCGGGCAGCTTGCCCACCGCCTCGGCCAGGTCCTGCGCCCGCCGGTCCACCGCCTCGATCAGCCGGGTGGCCTGGTCCACGGCCCCCTCGGCCGCCCGGATGTGCACGGCGGCCCCGCCGTTGTCGCCGGCGTCGACCTGCCCGCGGGCCCGGTCGGCGTGGGCCGACGCGAAGACGAGCCGGTCCCTGGCCTGTTCGACGTCGCCGGCGACGGGGGAGGCGGCGGTCTCCGCGTACCGCGTGCGCATCGCGGTCAGCGCCGCCTCGGCCGTGCCCACCCGCCCCGTCTGCTCGCGGACGGCGGCCTCCACGGCGGCCAGCGCCTCGGGTGCGGTCCGCTCCAGGGCCCGGAGCCGGTCGAAGTCCTCGGTCTCGGCGTCGAGCCGGGCGTCCGCCTCGGCGCAGCGGCGGAGGATCTCCTCCAGCATGGCCCGGCGGGTCGCGTCGTCCTCGGGGAAGGCGTCGTCGAGCTTCTGGCGCAGCCGGAACGAGGCGGCCAGCTGCTCCTTGGCGAAGTCGACCGCCTCGGTGAAGGGGCGTACGGCCTCCTCGCCGAACTGGGCGGACGCGAAGCCCAGCTCCTCCTGGCTGGTGCGGACCGCGTCGTCGGTGGCGACCAGCGTCCGGCGCGCCTGGCCGTCGAGATCGGCGAGCGACGGCGGGGCGGGCTCCTGCGGGGCGCCCCAGCCCTGGCCGGCCTGCGGGGTGGTGCGGGTCCGGGCACGCCGGCGCCGCTTGGTGTACGCGTAGGCCGCCACGGCCCCCGCGCCGCCGACGAGCACCACCGGCAGGACCAGGTCGGAGGCGGAGGTGCCGTCGTCGGCCGCGGCACCGGGGTCGGCGGGGCCGGGCGTGAGGGAGGGGACGGGGACGGGCCGTCCGGCGAGCACGGCGCCGTAGCCGTCGGCGGCGCCGATGGCCGCGCCCGCCCAGTCGTTCTGCCGCAGCGCCGGTTCGATCGCGGTGCGGGCCACCTCGTCCAGCTGGGCCTGGGTGAGCCGGGCGTCGGGATCGGCGGAGTAGCCGTACAGCCGGTCGTGGGTGGCGACGGCGAGGAGGACGTCGTCGGTCCCCAGGCCGTTGCGCTCGGCGGTGGCGTCGGCCCAGCTCTGCCCGGTGCGGCCGGAGAAGTCGCGGACGTAGACGACGAAGAGCTGGATCCGCCGGTCGTCGTAGAGCCGGTCGAGGGCCTCGACCACCGCGGGGCGGCGGTCGCCGAGGGCGCCCACCCGGTCGGTGATCTGCCCGTCGCGGGACAGCGCGACGGGGTCGTCGGCGTGGGCACCGTGAACGGCGGGCACGAGGAGCCACCACGCCGCCACCAGTGCTGCGAGAAGGGCTCGGGTGGCTATTCGCGTCACAAGGTGGAGGTTATGTCCGGGTATGGGGTGTCGCGACCGGACGGAAACCGATCCCCGCCCCACGGCGTCACTGTCAGTGGCCGCCCGTACGGTGGTCTGCCGGTCACGTGACGAACGACCCCGGGGGGTTCAGCTTGGACGGACGGCTGCGCAGGTGGTGGCGGAAGGGACGCTGGTTCGTCCTCCCCCTCGTGCTGCTCCTCGTCGTGCCGCCGCTCTTCGGCGCCCTCGCCCTCCGCGTCGGCTACGCGGGCGACCCGAGGGACGACGCGAGGACCCGCGGCAGGGACGCCTTCTGGATCGGCCACGCCTGGGTCGACGGCCGGAAGGAGGACGCCGACCTCACGGCGCTCGCCGCCCGCCTCAAGGGCACCGGGATACGCGACCTGTACGTGCACGCCGGACCCCTGGAACACGACGGCACCCTGCCGGCCTCGGCCCACCCCCGGGCGAGGTGGCTGATCGACGGGGTGCACCGGACGATGCCGGGAATCCGCGTCCAGGCGTGGCTGGGCGACGTCCTGGCGACCGAGGGCCCGGTCGGGCTGCGCCTGGAGGACGCCGGGTCCCGGCGGGCGGTGGTGGGCTCGGCCCGGCAGGTCCTGGACGCGGGCTTCGACGGGGTCCACTTCGACCTGGAGCCGCTGCACTCCGGCGACCGGGACTACCTCTCCCTCCTCGACGACCTCGGACGGCTGACCCGCTCCCGCAAGGCCGCGCTCTCGGTCGCCGCCCACCAGATCGACCCGCTGCCCGGCGCCCACGCGGCCCTGGGCGCGGTCAGCGGCAGCGAGAAGTGGTGGTCGCAGGAGTTCTTCGGGGAGGTCGCCCGGCGCGTCGACCAGATCGCCGTCATGTCGTACGACACCTGGATGCCGCTGGAGAGCCTCTACGGCGGGTACGTCGCCCAGCAGACCGGCCTCGCCCTGGAGGTCACCCCGGAGTCGACCGACCTCCTGATGGGGCTCCCCTTCTTCCACGAGGACGACCTCGGCCACCACGAGAACGCGGAGACCGTCGCCGCGGCCGTCCGGGGCGCCCGGCTCGGCCTCGGCCGGACCGACCCGGGCCGCGAGCGCTTCGGACTCGCCCTCTACGTCGACTTCGCGGCGCGGGAGGAGGACTGGGCGGCCTACCGCGAGGGCTGGCACTGAACGGACCGCACCCCGGCCTCCGCGCCGGCGGGCGCAGGAGGAGGATGGTGCCGCCGGGGCGCTCCAGCCGCCCCGCGAAGGGGGATACAGCCGTGACCAGCCGTCTTCTGATGCCGTTCCGCACCGTCGTACCCGCCCCGCACCGGGCCTTCGAGGCCGCGGACGCGGACCCGACCGCCGGGTCGACCCGGCCCACTCCCGTCGTGGACCTGACCCACCCGCGGGTCGCCGCGTTCGTGGCTCGGGTGCGGCGCGAGGCGGACGAGCGGGGTGCGGTGACCGACCGCGACCGGCTGCGGATCGCGCACGCGGCCGTCGTCACCTCCGTCCGGCCGGTCTACTCCGTCGAGGACCGGCGCCGGGTGTCGCGCACCCTGCGCCTGGGCCGCGGCTCGTGCAGCCAGCGGATGGCGGTCCTGGAGGCGGTGGCCCGCTCCCTCGGCGTGGAGACCCGGGTGCGGGGGCTGCTCGTGGACGGCGTCTTCTGGTACCCGCGCTTCCCGCGGCTGCGCCCGTTCGTGCCCGAGGAGGTCCTGCTGGCCTGGCCCGAGTTCCGCCTCGACGGCGCCTGGGTGCCGATAGCCGAACTGTTCGCGGCGCCGGGGGAGTCCGGGACGGCGTCCGACGGCGCCGCCGCCGGAGCCCCGGCCCGCCGGGACGCCGGCTTCACCAACGCCGGCCCGGAGACCCTCTTCGAGGCCGTCGCCCGGACCACCGTCGACTGGGACGCCCCGGCCGCCTGCGCCGGCACGGCCCCCTGCGACCTGTCCGCCCATCTCCGTACGGACCTGGGCCGCTTCACCTCGCGCGACGACCTCTTCGCCCGCCACGGCCAGACCCTGTGCCGCCCGGCCCGTACCCTCGCCGAACCCGTCCTCGGCCGCTGGAGCGCGGGCGCGACGGGCTGACGGTCCCCGCCCGCCCCCGTCCTCGCCCGCCCCCGTCCTCGCCTTCCCCCTCTCTTCCCCTTCCTCTCTTCTCTTCTCCTTCTCCTTCTTCTTCCGCCCGGCCTGTGCCGCTCGGCGGCCGCCGGAGCGTTGCGCCGCACGAGTGGCGTTTTCCGGACGTGCCGCCGTGTCGCGCTGGCCGAAATCACCCTGTCCTTTTCAGTGGACGAGCAATAGGTGTGATCATCTCCAAATGGAATGAATCTGGACGAAGGGGTACAAGTCATGTCCCAGATCGGCGCCCCTCGCGGGAGGACATGCTCCAGGAGCCCCCGCTCCCGCACGCTCCGCTCCGTCGCGACGCTCACCAGTGCCGTCCTCGCCGTCACCGTCCTCGCCGGCTGCAGCTCCGGCGACGAGGCCGACGAGTCCCGGGCCGCGGCCCAGGACAACGCGCCCGCCGCGCGCGACCGGGTGGCCGACGGCGGCACCGTGCGCTGGGCCGTCGACGCGCTGCCCACCACGCTCAACTCCTTCCAGGCCGACGCCGACGGCGCCACCTCCCGCATCGCCGCGGCCGTGCTCCCCTCGCTCTACACCATCGACGAGCGGGGCCGGCCACAGCGCAACCCCGACTACCTGGAGTCCGCGCAGGTCGTCGAGACCGAGCCCAAGCAGGTCGTCCTCTACAAGCTCAACCAGCAGGCGGTGTGGAGCGACGGACGCGAGATCGGGGCACCCGACTTCGTCGCGCAGTGGCGGGCCCTGAGCGGACGCGACACCGCGTACTGGACCGCCCGCAACTCCGGGTACGAGCGGATCGAGAAGATCGAGCGGGGCAAGAACGACCTGGAGGTGCGGGTCACCTTCGCCAAGCCGTACGCCGACTGGCAGTCCCTCTTCACCCCGCTCTACCCCAAGCAGGTCATGGGGTCCCCGAACTCCTTCAACGACGGGGCGCGCACCACCCTCAAGGCCACTGCAGGACCGTTTCTGTTGAAGGCGGTCGACCGCCGGACCGGCGGCGTCACCCTCACCCGAAACCCCCGCTGGTGGGGGGAGTCCGCCAAGCTCGACAGCATCGTCCTCGCCGCCGTCCCCCGAGCCGACCGGGCAGACGCCCTCGCCGCGGGCAAGCTCGACCTGGCCGATATCGACCGGCCCACCGCCGACCGGATCGCCCTCGCGCTCCGCGACGCCCGGGCCGGCCGCAACGGAGCGCAGGCGGCCCTCGCGCACGGCCCCGGCTCGGGGACCACCCCGTCCAAGGCCCTGCGCTCGTGGGCGCTGGCCCACGGCTCCGACGACGAGAAGGCGGCGGAGGTCACCGCCGCCCGGGCGAAGAACCAGCAGGCCATCGCCGCGTACGCGGCCGCCCAGGACAGCCTCGCCAAGTACGTCGTCCGCAAGTCCCTCGAACCCGCCTACACCCAGCTCTCGCTCAACGGCGAGTCCGGACCCCTCGCCGACGAGCGGGTCCGGCGGGCGGTGGCCCGCGCCATCGACCGCCAGGAACTGGCCGAATCCGTACTCAAGCCGCTCGGCCTGCCCGCGAAGCCCCCCGGCAGCCACCTCGCGCTCGCCGGGCAGGCAGCGTACGCGGACGGCAGCGACGCGCTCGGCGGCCAGGACACCAAGGAGGCCCGGGCCCTCCTCGCCGACGCGGGCTGGGTCCCCGGCGGCGCGGCCAGGAAGCCCGCGGGCACCAAGGCGGGCAGCGAGGCCGAGGAGAAGAAGAAGGGCGCGGCCAAGGAGGACCCGTCCGACGCAGGGAAGAGCGGCGACACCGCCTCCGACGAGGGCCTCTACATCGTCGGCGACGACAAGCCCGGAGAGCGCCGAGCCGCCCCCGCCGTCGGCGCCGCGGGCCCGGAGACCGGCACCGGCATCCTCGCCCCGGCCCCCGCGGCCGCCGGCCAGAGCGCCGCCCTCCTCGCCCGCGCCGAGGCGCTCGACACCGGTACGGGCGCCGCCGCCCGGGCCGGCGCCCAGGCGGCCGCCAAGCCGGACCAGGGGATGCCCGGCGCCTACGCTCCCCGCGGCACCGCCGCCCCCGTCACCGCGCCCGACGCCGCGACCGCGCTGGGCAAGGACGGCAAGGCCCTCAGCCTCCGCTTCGTCCTGCCCTCGGGCCCCGGATCCGAGTCCCTGCGCACGGTCGGCGACCGGATCGTGCGGATGCTCGACGCGGTCGGCATCCGCACCGAGGTGACCAAGGTCTCCGACGACAGCTTCTTCAAGGACCACGTCGCCTCCGGCGACTACGACCTCGCCCTGTACTCCTGGCCCGCCTCCGCCTTCCCGGCGACCGACGCCCGCCCGATCTTCGCCAAGCCCGAGCCCGCCTCGGACGGCTCGCTCCTGGTCGAGCAGAACTACTCGCGGGTCGGCACCGACCGCATCGACCAGCTCTTCGACCAGGCGGCGGGTACGCTCGACGAGGAGGAGGCCCGCGACCTCGTGCGCCAGGCCGACGCCCGGATCTGGGCCGCGGCCGGATCCATCCCCCTCTACCAGCGCCCCCAGCTCGTCGCCGCCAGGGCCGACCTGGTGAACGCCGGGGCCTGGGGTCTCGCCGCACCCCGCTACCAGGACATCGGCTTCAAGAAGCCGGAGTCCGCCCAGGGCGCCGAACGAAACCGCTGAAACCTCTGAAAACTCCGAAACCGCAGGTCACAACCTCAGAAGCAGCTCAAGTTCCTTGCCCGCCGGTGAACCCGGCGGGCAGGATCGCGTCGGCCCTTTGACCCGGTCGCACGACCCTCCCCACACCCTTGAAAACTCCCAGTAGACCCTCTCGGATCCCGGGCGGGGAAGCCCCTTGCGCGGCAGCCCCGTACCATAGGACATAGCCGTGGCGCGTCCGCCCGGCGGGCGTACGAGGAACTGACGCCGCATCCCACGATCCGAGAGAAGCGCAAGCACCCATGCCCACGCGCCACGACATCCGTAACGTCGCCATCGTCGCCCACGTCGACCATGGCAAGACGACCATCGTCGACGCCATGCTCAAGCAGGCCGGTGCCTTCGCCGCCCACCAGCAGCTCGACGACCGCATGATGGACTCGAACGACCTGGAGCGTGAGAAGGGCATCACGATCCTCGCCAAGAACACGGCGGTGAAGTATCACCCCAAGGACGGCGGGGCCCCGATCACGATCAACATCATCGACACCCCCGGCCACGCCGACTTCGGTGGCGAGGTCGAGCGCGGTCTGTCGATGGTGGACGCGGTCGTCCTCCTCGTGGACGCCTCGGAGGGTCCGCTCCCGCAGACCCGCTTCGTGCTGCGCAAGGCGCTCCAGCAGCGCAAGCCCGTCATCCTCTGCATCAACAAGACGGACCGCCCGGACTCCCGGATCGACGAGGTCGTCAACGAGACCTACGACCTCTTCCTCGACCTGGACGCGGACGAGGACCAGATCGAGTTCCCGATCGTCTACGCGTGCGGCCGTGACGGCATCGCCTCGCTGACCAAGCCGGAGAACGGCACGGTCCCGCAGGACTCCGAGAACCTGGAGCCGTTCTTCTCCGCCATCCTGGAGCACGTCCCGGCCCCGGTCTACGACGAGGAGGCCCCGCTCCAGGCCCACGTCACCAACCTGGACGCCGACAACTTCCTCGGCCGCATCGCGCTGCTCCGCGTCGAGCAGGGCGAGCTGCGCAAGGGCCAGACGGTCGCGTGGATCAAGCGGGACGGCACCATCTCCAACGTCCGCATCACCGAGCTGATGATGACCGAGGCGCTCACCCGCAAGCCCGCCGAGGTCGCCGGCCCCGGTGACATCTGCGCCGTCGCCGGTATCCCCGACATCATGATCGGCGAGACCCTGGCCGACCCGGAGAACCCGATCGCGCTCCCGCTGATCACGGTCGACCAGCCGGCCATCTCCATGACCATCGGCACCAACACCTCGCCGCTCGTCGGCCGCGGCGGCACGGGCAAGGGCGCGGACGCCAAGGCCGCGGTCAAGAACCGCAAGGTCACCGCCCGTCAGGTCAAGGACCGTCTGGACCGCGAGCTGATCGGCAACGTCTCGCTCCGTGTCCTCGACACCGAGCGCCCCGACGCCTGGGAGGTCCAGGGCCGTGGTGAGCTCGCGCTCGCCATCCTGGTCGAGCAGATGCGCCGCGAGGGCTTCGAGCTCACCATCGGCAAGCCCCAGGTCGTCACCAAGGAGGTCGACGGCAAGACGCACGAGCCCGTCGAGCGCCTCACGGTCGACGTCCCCGAGGAGCACATGGGCGCCGTCACGCAGCTCATGGGCGTCCGCAAGGGCCGCATGGACAACATGTCGAACCACGGCTCCGGCTGGGTCCGCATGGAGTTCGTCGTCCCGTCCCGCGGCCTCATCGGCTTCCGTACGGAGTTCCTGACCAACACCCGCGGCACGGGCATCGCCCACTCCATCCACGAGGGCCACGAGCCGTGGTTCGGCACCCTGACGACCCGTAACAACGGTTCGCTGGTCGCCGACCGCGCGGGCGCCGTCACCGCGTTCGCGATGACCAACCTCCAGGAGCGCGGCGTCCTGTTCACCGACCCCGGCACCGAGGTGTACGAGGGCATGATCGTCGGCGAGAACTCCCGCTCCGACGACATGGACGTGAACATCACCAAGGAGAAGAAGCTCACCAACATGCGCTCCTCCTCGGCCGATTCCTTCGAGGCGATCGTCCCGCCGCGGAAGCTGTCCCTGGAGCAGTCGCTGGAGTTCTGCCGCGACGACGAGTGCGTCGAGGTCACCCCGGAGGCCGTGCGCATCCGCAAGGTCATCCTCGACCAGAACGCGCGGGGCCGTGCGTCTTCCCGCGCCAAGAACGGCTGAGTAAGGTCGCATACGGCCGAGGACGGCGGGGTAGATCAGGGTCCTGTGATCTTCGCCGCTCCCGCCTGACGTGACGTCGGCAACAGAGCCCGGACCCCCACAGAAGCTGTGGGGGTCCGGGCTTTTCGTCAAGTCGCGTCAACTTCATTTCGGAGGCCGAGTGTCCGCATATCGGCGATCGCTCTCCGGTACGTGTGTTAACAGTCCGTTTCGGGCGTGTCTGTCTGTGCTCAGTTTGTCCGGATTTCGGTCTCCAGGGCCCTGGTGATGTTGTCAAAACGAGACCACTTAAGTGTGGTTTACAGCCCGGACGTACTTAATAGTTGGCTCCATTGAGCTCGGGTCAATGGGTCACGCACTGTGGGGAGTGCCGACTCACGAGCACACTCGGGGTACTTGAGTCCAAAGCCGTCAGGGGTGTCGGCCGAACTCGGAGTGCCCCTCTTGTAGCGACAAAGTGGACTCATGAGGAGGAACCCATGCGCGGTGCCAAGAGCGCCAAGTGGGTAACGGGCGCGATCATCGTCGCCCTTGCTGCGACCGCCTGTGGCGGGGGTAAGAGCGACGGCGGCAGTGACGCCAAGGGCGCTGTTGACCCGAACGGAATCTTCTCCATCGAGCTGGGCGAGCCTGAGAAGCCCCTGCTCACCGGTGACACGATGGAGTCCAACGGCTCCGCCGTCATGGCCGGCCTGTTCTCGACCCTGGTCGACTACAAGGCCGACGGCTCCCTCGAGATGATCAACGCCGAGTCGGTCACCACGACGGACTCGAAGACGTGGACCGTCAAGCTGAAGCCGGGCTGGACCTTCCACGACGGCACCCCGGTGACCTCCAAGTCCTACGTGGACGCGTGGAACTGGAACGCCAGCCTGAAGAACGCCCAGGGCCTCGCGTCCTGGTTCGGCGACATCAAGGGCTACGACAAGGTCCACCCCGACGCCGAGGGTGCGAAGCAGACCGCCGACAAGCTCGAGGGCCTGAAGGTCGTCGACGAGAACACCTTCACCATCGAGCTCACGAAGGCCGTTCCGTACTTCGGCCACAAGCTCGCCTACATCGTCTTCGCGCCGATGGCCGAGTCCTTCTACAAGGACCCGGTCGCCGGTGGCCAGAAGCCGGTCGGCAACGGTCCCTACAAGTTCAAGTCGTGGGACCACAAGAAGAAGATCGAGATCACCCGGTTCGACGGCTACAAGGGCCCGAACAAGGCGAAGAACGGCGGTGTGGTCTTCAAGAACTACACCACCCTCGAGGCCGCGTACGAGGACCTGAAGTCCGGCAACGTCGACGTCCTGCGTCAGATCGCGCCGAAGGACCTCCCGGTCTACCGCCAGGACCTCGGCGACCGCGCCGTGGACCAGCCGTACTCCGCGATCCAGACCATCGCCGTCGCCTTCTACGCCGACCAGTGGAAGAAGCCGAAGGCGATCGACCCGCGCGTCGTCCAGGGTCTGTCCATGGCGATCGACCGTGCCACCATCACCAAGACGGTGCTGCAGGGTACGCGTGAGCCCGCGACCGGCTGGGTCGCCAAGGGTGTCCTGGGCTTCCAGGAGGACGGTGGCGCCGGCGTCACCAAGTTCGACCCGGCGAAGGCCAAGGAGCTCATCAAGGCCGGCGGCGGCGTCCCCGGCAACAAGATCTCCATCCAGTTCAACGCCGACGGTGGCCACAAGGAGTGGGTGGACGCTGTCTGCAACTCCATCACCCAGGCCACGTCCGTCCAGTGCGTCGGCGACGGCAAGCCGGACTTCCAGGCCGACCTGACCGCTCGTAAGACCAAGCAGGTCAAGTCGCTCTACCGTTCCGGCTGGGTGCTCGACTACCCGGTGAACGCCAACTTCATCTCGGACCTGTTCCGCACGGGTGCGGCCGGCAACCAGGGCGACTTCTCCAACAAGGAGCTGGACGCCAAGATCGCCAAGGCTGACTCCGCTGCCACGCTGGACGAGTCGGTCAAGCAGTTCCAGGCCATCGAGAAGGACCTGGTCAACTACATGCCGTCCATCCCGCTCTGGTACTACAAGGTCAACGCGGGCTACTCCGAGAAGGTTTCGGGCGTGGCTTACGGCCAGGACGGCGACCCGATCCTGACCGGCGTCGAGGTCAAGAAGTAATCACCCGAGCGTAGTCCGCACGCCGTCACGGGACTGACGGATCGTCAGTCCCGTCTCGGTGCCTTACGCAGTGGCTGGGGGGCCCTTCCACGACATCAGCATGCCCGGATCCGGGCATGCTGTCGGGGGAGGGCCCGTCGGCTGCGGCTGTCACATCTCAACGGAGGCATGATGGGGCGCTATGTCGCACGACGACTGCTCCAGATGATCCCGGTATTCCTCGGGACAACCCTGCTGATCTTCGCCATGGTTCACCTCCTGCCCGGTGACCCCGTGCTGGCGATGTTCGGCGACAAGGGCGCCGACCCGGCGACGCTCGCCGCGAAGCGTCACGAGCTGGGTCTCGACAAGCCGGAATGGCTGCAGTACATCCTCTACATGCGGGACATGGTCCTGCACCTGGACTTCGGTACCCAGATCCGCAACGGACTGCCGGTCACCGAGGTGCTGGGCGACGCGTTCCCCATCACCCTCCAGCTGGCCGCACTGGCCTTCGCCATCGAGCTGGTCTTCGGCATCGGCCTGGGCATCATCGGCGGTCTGCGGGCCGGCCGCCTGGCCGACAACCTGATCCTGATCTTCACCCTGCTGATCATCTCGATCCCGGTCTTCGTCCTCGGCTACATCATCAAGATGGTGTTCGCCTTCAACCTGGGCTGGATCGCGCCGAACGTCAGCACGGAACCGGTCCTGAGCGAGATGCTCGCTCCGGCCATTGTGCTCGGCGGTCTCTCCCTCGCCTATGTGGCACGGCTCACCCGTACCTCCATGGCGGAGAACCTGCGGGCCGACTACATGCGCACGGCCGTCGCCAAGGGTCTGCCGAGGCGCCGCGTCATCGGTGTCCACCTGATGCGCAACTCGATGATCCCCGTGGTCACCTTCCTCGGCACCGACATCGGCGCCCTCATGGGCGGCGCGGTCGTCACCGAGGCCATCTTCAACATCCACGGCATCGGCGGTGTCATCGCCGAGTCGATCTCCCGTCGTGAGGGTTCGACCCTGGTGGGCCTCGTCACCATCCTGGTGATCGTCTACCTCGTCACCAGCCTGCTCATCGACCTGCTGTACGCGGTCCTGGACCCGAGGATCCGGTATGCCTGACGTGACCAAGACCGCCACCGCGGCCGTCGAGGACGCCATCGCCCCGCCGTCCGTGGGCGCGGGACCGGCTCCGACGAAGGAAAAGGCCCGAAGCCTCTGGGGCGACGCCTGGGTCGACCTCCGCCGCAACCCGTACTTCATCATCTCCTCGGCGCTGATCGCGCTGCTGCTGCTGATCTCGGCGTGGCCGACCCTCTTCACCAGCGCGTCCCCGACCGCCGGTGACCTGGTCCACCACTTCCTCAGCAAGCCGGAGCTGGGCAACGTCGGTTCGCCCGAGTGGCTGGGCTACGACCAGCAGGGCCGTTCCGTCTACGCCCGACTGATCCACGGCACCCGCGCGTCGATCATCGTCGGCGTCTGCGTCACCGCGATCGTCACGATCGTCGGCGGCGTGATGGGCATGATCTCCGGCTACTTCGGCGGCTGGGTCGACGCCCTGCTCTCCCGCCTCACCGACGTCTTCTTCGGCATCCCGTTCCTGCTCGGCGCCATGGTCGTCCTGCAGGCGTTCGTCGAGCGGACCGTCTGGGTCGTCGTCTTCGCCCTCGCGTTCCTCGGCTGGACCCAGATCACCCGCGTCATGCGCGGTGCCGTGATCACGGTCAAGCAGGCCGACTACGTCCACGCGGCGAAGGCGCTCGGCGCCGGCACCACGCGGATCCTGTTCAAGCACATCCTGCCGAACGCCATGGCCCCGGTCATCGTCGTCGCGACCATCGCGCTCGGCGGCTACATCTCCGCCGAGGCGACCCTGTCCTTCCTCGGTCTGGGCCTCGCCGCCCCGACCGTCTCGTGGGGCGTCGACATCTCGGCCGGTGTCGCACAGATCCGAGTGGCCCCGCACGTCCTGCTCTGGCCCTCGATCATGCTGAGCCTCACCGTTCTGGCGTTCATCATGCTCGGCGAAGCCGTCCGCAACGCCCTCGACCCCAAGCTGCGCTGAGGAGGGCGTAAGAGATGAGCATCATCGACAAGACCGCGGCCGTCCCCGCGCCGCGAGGTGGATCCGACTCCAACGGTCCGCTGCTCGAAGTCCGTGACCTGCACGTCGAGTTCCACACCCGTGACGGTGTGGCCAAGGCGGTCAACGGAGTCAACTACTCGGTCGACGCCGGCGAGACCCTCGCCGTCCTCGGCGAGTCCGGCTCCGGCAAGTCCGTCACCGCGCAGGCCATCATGGGCATCCTCGACATGCCGCCCGGCAAGATCCCGCAGGGCGAGATCCTGTTCCGCGGCGAGGACATGCTGAAGATGTCCGAGGAGGAGCGCCGGAAGATCCGCGGCCGGAAGATCGCCATGATCTTCCAGGACGCGCTGTCCTCCCTCAACCCGGTCCTCACCGTCGGCTACCAGCTCGGCGAGATGTTCCGGGTGCACCAGGGCATGTCCAAGAAGGACGCCACGGTCAAGGCCGTCGAGCTGATGGACCGGGTGAAGATCCCCGCCGCCAAGGCGCGGGTCTCCGACTACCCGCACCAGTTCTCCGGCGGCATGCGCCAGCGCATCATGATCGCCATGGCGCTCGCCCTGGAGCCGGACCTGATCATCGCCGACGAGCCCACCACGGCTCTCGACGTGACCGTCCAGGCCCAGGTCATGGACCTCCTCGCGGAGCTCCAGCAGGAATACAACATGGGTCTGATCCTGATCACCCACGACCTCGGCGTCGTCGCCGACGTCGCGGACAAGATCGCCGTGATGTACGCCGGCCGGATCGTCGAGCAGGCGCCGGTGCACGAGCTGTACAAGCGTCCGGCCCACCCGTACACCCGTGGCCTGCTGGACTCGATCCCGCGCCTGGACCAGAAGGGCCAGGAGCTCTACGCGATCAAGGGCCTCCCGCCCAACCTGCTCAAGGTCCCCACGGGCTGCGCCTTCAACCCGCGCTGCCCCAAGGCGGACGACATCTGCCGCACGGAGATCCCGGCCCTGGTGCCGATCACCGAGCAGAACGGCGCGGACCTCCCGGGTCGCAAGAGCGCCTGCCACTTCTGGAAGGAGACGATCCATGGCTGACCTCAACAAGGACGACGAGGCCGTGGCCGCCGCCCTCGACGCCCCTGTGGGCCGTGGCGAACCGATCCTCCAGGTGCGCAACCTGCAGAAGCACTTCCCGCTGACGCAGGGCATCCTCTTCAAGAAGCAGGTCGGCGCGGTCAAGGCCGTGGACGGGGTCTCCTTCGACCTCTTCCAGGGCGAGACCCTCGGCATCGTGGGCGAGTCCGGCTGTGGCAAGTCCACGGTCGCCAAGCTCCTGATGAACCTGGAGCGGGCCACCGCCGGCGAGGTCTTCTACAAGGGCCAGGACATCACCAAGCTGTCCGGGCGCGCGCTGAAGGCGGTCCGCCGCAACATCCAGATGGTCTTCCAGGACCCGTACACCTCGCTGAACCCGCGCATGACGGTCGGCGACATCATCGGCGAGCCCTTCGACATCCACCCCGAGGTGGCCCCGAAGGGCGACCGGCGCCGCAAGGTGCAGGAGCTGCTCGACGTCGTCGGTCTGAACCCGGAGTACATCAACCGGTACCCGCACCAGTTCTCCGGCGGTCAGCGCCAGCGCATCGGCATCGCCCGCGGCCTCGCGCTCAACCCGGAGATCATCATCTGCGACGAGCCGGTCTCGGCCCTGGACGTCTCCGTCCAGGCGCAGGTCATCAACCTGATGGGGAAGCTGCAGGACGAGTTCAACCTCTCCTACCTCTTCATCGCGCACGACCTGTCGATCGTCCGGCACATCTCCGACCGCGTCGGCGTCATGTACCTCGGCAAGATGGCCGAGATCGGTACGGACGAGGAGATCTACGAGCACCCGACGCACCCGTACACCCAGGCGCTGCTCTCCGCGGTGCCGGTGCCGGACCCGGAGGCCCGCGCGCACCGCGAGCGGATCATCCTCACCGGTGACGTGCCCTCGCCGGCCAACCCGCCGTCGGGCTGCAGCTTCCGGACCCGCTGCTGGAAGGCGCAGGAGCGCTGCGCGCAGGAGGTGCCGCTGCTCGCGGTGCCGGCGCGCTTCCAGGGGCTCGACACCCCGGCGGCCCACTCCTCGGCGTGCCACTTCGCCGAGGAGAAGAACGTCGTCGGAGCGCACTGACCCATCGCGCGCATGACAGAGGGGCGCCCCCGGTCCACCAGGACCGGGGGCGCCCTTCGTCGTGGCGGCCGCCGTCCGGGTGCCTTGAAAGTGCATGACCGTCAGTATCGGGTGATATTGGGGCCTAAGTGAGACTTAGGACATACGGGAGGCACTCCATGCGCGGAGCCACGCACGCCAAGTGGGCCGCTCTGGCCACCGCCGTCGCCCTCGCGGCGACCGCCTGCGGTGGCGGTGACGACAGCGGCGGCGGCGGAGGTGCCGACGGCATCGTGAGCTCCTCGTGGGGCGACCCGCAGAACCCGCTGGAGCCCGCGAACACGAACGAGGTCCAGGGCGGCAAGGTCCTCTCCATGATCTTCCGGGGGCTCAAGCAGTACGACCCCAAGACCGGCGAGGCGAAGGACATGCTCGCCCAGAGCATCGAGACCACCGACTCGACCAACTTCACCATCACGGTCAAGGACGGCTGGACCTTCTCCAACGGCGAGAAGGTCACCGCCAAGTCGTTCGTCGACGCCTGGAACTACGGCGCCCAGCTGAAGAACAACCAGAAGAACGCCTACTTCTTCGGCCAGATCGAGGGGTACGACCAGGTCCACCCCGAGAAGGGCGAGCCGACCGCCGAGACCATGTCCGGCCTCAAGGTGACCGGTCCCCAGACCTTCACGGTCAAGCTCACCCAGAAGTTCTCCACCTGGCCCATCACCCTCGGTTACGCGGCCTTCGCGCCGCTGCCCCAGGCCTTCTTCGACGACCACGCCGGCTGGCTCTCCAAGCCCATCGGCAACGGCCCGTACACGGTCGACTCGTACTCCAAGGGCTCCCAGATGGCCCTCAAGCGGTGGGACGGCTACCCCGGCACCGACAAGGCCCAGAACGGCGGCATCACCCTCAAGGTCTACACCGACAACAACACCGCCTACACCGACCTGACGGCCGGCAACCTCGACCTCGTCGACGACGTGCCCGCCTCCCAGCTGAAGAACGTCTCCGCCGACCTCGGCGACCGGTACATCAACGTCCCGGCCGGCATCATCCAGACGCTCTCCTTCCCGTTCTACGACCCGGCCTGGAACAAGCCCGGGCAGGAGAAGCTCCGCCAGGGCCTCTCCATGGCGATCAACCGCGACCAGATCACCGAGACGATCTTCCAGAAGACCCGCACCCCCGCCGTCGACTGGACCTCTCCCGTCCTCGGCGAGGACGGCGGTTTCAAGGACGTCTGCGGCGACTTCTGCACGTACGACGCCGCCCAGGCCAAGAAGCTCGTCGCCGAGGGCGGCGGCATCCCCGGCGGCACGATGACGATCTCGTACAACGCCGACACCGGCTCCCACAAGGAGTGGGTGGACGCCGTCTGCAACTCCATCAACAACGCCCTCGGCAACAACCGGGCGTGCGTCGGCAACCCGATCGGCACCTTCGCCGACTTCCGCAGCCAGGTCAGCACGCAGAAGATGAAGGGCCCCTTCCGCGCCGGCTGGCAGATGGACTACCCGCTCATCCAGAACTTCCTTCAGCCGCTGTACTACACCAACGCCTCCTCGAACGACGGGAAGTACTCCAACCCCGAGTTCGACAAGCTGGTCGACCAGGCCAACGCCGAGTCCGACATCGCCAAGGCCGTCGGGATCTTCCAGCAGGCCGAGGGAGTCCTCCGCGACGACATGGGCGCCATCCCGCTCTGGTACCAGAACGGCAGCGCGGGCTACTCCGAGCGCGTCTCCAACGTGACCCTGAACCCCTTCAGCGTCCCCGTCTACGACCAGATCAAGGTCAACTGACGCAGCTCGTCGTCGTACGGCCCGGCCTGGCGATCACGCGCGAGAGCCGGGCCGTACGCCTTCCCCACACCCCCCGGAGCCCCTCATGGGACGTTATGTGATCCGGCGTCTGCTGCAGATGATCCCGGTCTTCATCGGCGCCACCCTGCTGATCTTCCTGATGGTCAACGTGATGGGCGACCCCATCGCCGGACTCTGCGGCGACCGCGCCTGCGACCCGTCGACCGCCGCCCAGCTGGAGAAGGAGTTCGGCCTCGACAAGCCCGTGTGGCAGCAGTACCTGATCTACATGGGGAACCTGTTCACCGGGGACTTCGGGACCGCCTTCAACGGCCAGCCGGTGACCGAACTGATGGCGAACGCCTTCCCCGTGACCATCCGCCTCACCATCGTCGCCATCCTCTTCGAGATCGTCATCGGCATCAGCCTCGGCGTGCTCACGGGCCTCAAGCGCGGACGGCCCGTCGACAGCACCGTGCTGGTCCTCACCCTGGTCGTCCTCTCCGTCCCGACCTTCGTCACCGGTCTCCTCCTCCAGCTGCTGCTGGGCGTGGAGTGGGGCTGGATCAAGCCCGCCGTCTCGCCCGAGGCCCCCTTCAGCGAACTGATCGTCCCCGGCCTCGTCCTCGCCTCGGTCTCCCTCGCGTACGTCACCCGGCTCACCCGGACCTCGATCGCCGAGAACAAGCGCGCCGACTACGTCCGCACCGCCGTCGCCAAGGGACTGCCGCGCCGCCGGGTCGTCACCCGCCACCTGCTGCGCAACTCGCTCATCCCGGTCGTCACCTTCATCGGCGCCGACATCGGCGCCCTCATGGGCGGCGCCATCGCCACCGAGCGGATCTTCAACATCCACGGTGTCGGCTACCAGCTCTACCAGGGCATCGTGCGCCAGAACACCCAGACCGTCGTCGGCTTCGTGACCGTCCTCGTCCTGGTGTTCCTCCTGGCCAACCTCCTCGTCGACCTCTTGTACGCCGTCCTTGACCCGAGGATCCGCTATGCCTGAGCCCCTTGAGCCGTTCGACCACGGACGCGCCATCGACCACACCGGAGCGGGTGGGCCCACGGACCTCGCCATGGAAGAGGGCGAGTCGCTGGAGAAGACCCCGGGCGGCCCGCTCGGCACCGGCCCCACCGGCAAGCCCCGCTCGCTCTGGTCGGACGCCTGGCACGACCTGCGGCGCAACCCCGTCTTCATCATCTCCAGCCTGATCATCCTCTTCCTGGTGATCATCGCGATCTGGCCCCAGCTGATCGCCAGCGGCGACCCGCTCCAGTGCGACCTGTCCAAGGCCCAGGAAGGCTCCCAGCCGGGCCACCCGTTCGGCTTCAACGGCCAGGGCTGCGACGTCTACACCCGCACGGTCTACGGAGCCCGGGCCTCCGTCCAGGTCGGCGTGTTCGCCACGCTCGGCGTGGCGATCATCGGCTCCCTCTTCGGCGGCCTCGCCGGCTTCTTCGGCGGCGGCTGGGACGGCGTCCTCTCCCGCGTCACCGACGTCTTCTTCGCCATCCCCGTGATCCTCGGCGGCCTCGTCCTGCTCTCCGTCGTCACCAGCACCACCGTCTGGCCCGTCATCGGCTTCATGGTGCTGCTCGGCTGGCCCCAGATCGCCCGCATCGCCCGCGGCTCGGTCATCACCGCCAAGCAGAACGACTACGTCCAGGCCGCGCGGGCGCTCGGCGCCTCCAACTCCCGGATGCTGCTGCGCCACATCACCCCGAACGCCCTCGCGCCCGTGATCGTCGTCGCGACCATCGCCCTCGGCACGTACATCTCCCTGGAGGCGACCCTGTCCTTCCTCGGCGTCGGCCTCAAGCCGCCGACCGTCTCCTGGGGCATCGACATCTCCTCGGCCTCGCAGTACATCCGCAACGCCCCGCACATGCTGCTGTGGCCCGCCGGCGCGCTGGCCATCACCGTGCTCGCCTTCATCATGCTCGGCGACGCCGTCCGCGACGCCCTCGACCCGAAGCTGAGGTAGGGAACCCATGCTGCTCGAAGTGCGCGACCTGCACGTGGAGTTCCACACCCGCGAAGGGGTGGCCAAGGCGGTCAACGGCGTCGACTACTCCGTCGACGCGGGGGAGACCCTCGCCGTCCTCGGCGAATCGGGCTCCGGCAAGTCCGTCACCGCCCAGGCCGTCATGGGGATCCTCGACGTCCCCCCGGGCAAGATCAGCCAGGGCGAGATCCTCTTCCAGGGCCAGGACCTGCTGAAGCTCAAGGAGGACGAGCGGCGCAAGATCCGCGGCGCCAAGATGGCGATGGTCTTCCAGGACGCGCTGTCCTCCCTCAACCCCGTGCTCAGCGTCGGCGACCAGCTCGGCGAGATGTTCCAAGTCCATCGCGGCATGTCGCGGAAGGACTCCCGGGCCAAGGCCGTCGAACTCATGGACCGGGTCCGCATCCCCGCCGCCAAGGAACGCGTCGGCCAGTACCCCCACCAGTTCTCCGGCGGCATGCGCCAGCGCATCATGATCGCCATGGCGCTCGCCCTCGAACCCGAACTGATCATCGCCGACGAGCCCACCACCGCCCTCGACGTCACCGTCCAGGCCCAGGTCATGGACCTCCTCGCCGAACTCCAGCGCGAGCTCAACATGGGCCTCATCCTCATCACCCACGACCTGGGCGTGGTCGCCGACGTCGCCGACAAGATCGCCGTCATGTACGCCGGCCGGATCGTCGAACAGGCCCCCGTCCACGAGATCTACAAGGCCCCCGCCCACCCCTACACCCGGGGCCTGCTCGACTCGATCCCGCGCCTGGACCAGAAGGGCCAGGAGCTCTACGCGATCAAGGGCCTCCCGCCCAACCTCCTCGCCATCCCGCCCGGCTGCGCCTTCAACCCCCGCTGCCCGATGGCCCAGGACGTCTGCCGCACCGACGTGCCCCCGCTCTACGACGTGACCGAGTCCCCGGTGAAGCGCTCCAGCGCCTGCCACTTCTGGAAGGAGTGCCTCCATGGCTGAGGCGATTCTCGAAGTCCGGGACCTGCACAAGCACTACCCGCTGACCCAGGGCATCCTCTTCAAGAAGCACGTCGGCGCCGTCAAGGCCGTCGACGGCGTCGACTTCGACCTCCACGCCGGAGAGACCCTCGGCATCGTCGGCGAGTCCGGCTGCGGCAAGTCGACCGTCGCGAAGATGCTGGTCAACCTCGAACGGCCGACGTCCGGCGAGATCCGCTACAAGGGCGAGGACATCAGCAAGCTCTCCCCGCGCGCCCTCAAGGCCGTCCGCCGCAACATCCAGATGGTCTTCCAGGACCCGTACACCTCGCTGAACCCGCGCATGACCGTCGGCGACATCATCGGCGAGCCCTACGAGATCCACCCCGAGGTGGCCCCGAAGGGCGACCGGCGCCGCAAGGTGCAGGAGCTGCTCGACGTCGTCGGTCTGAACCCGGAGTACATCAACCGGTACCCGCACCAGTTCTCCGGCGGCCAGCGCCAGCGCATCGGCATCGCCCGCGGCCTCGCGCTCCAGCCCGAGATCATCGTCGCCGACGAACCGGTCTCCGCCCTCGACGTCTCCGTCCAGGCCCAGGTCGTCAACCTCCTGGACCACCTCCAGAGCGAGTTCTCCCTCTCGTACGTGTTCATCGCCCACGACCTCTCGATCGTGCGGCACATCTCCGACCGGGTCGGCGTCATGTACCTCGGCCGGATCGTCGAGATCGGCACCGACGCCCAGATCTACGACCACCCCACGCACCCGTACACCCAGGCGCTGCTCTCCGCCGTGCCCGTGCCCGACCCCGAGGCCCGCGCCCACCGCGAGCGGATCATCCTCACCGGCGACGTCCCCTCCCCGGCCAACGTCCCCTCCGGCTGCCGCTTCCGCACCCGCTGCTGGAAGGCCCAGGAGCGCTGCACCCTGGAAGTCCCCGAACTCGCCGTCCCCGCCGTCTTCCGCCTCACCGAGAGCCCCGCCAAGCACGACTCCGCCTGTCACTTCGCCGAGGAGAAGCAGGTCGTGCCACCGGAGGAGCCGTCCCCGCCGGACGCGCCCGGAGCGGGCGGAGTGGCCGGCGCGCCCGAGGGGCCCGAAGAGCCGTAACGCGGGGGCAACTTCACGGAATCCCTTCCGATATACGGACACGGCAGGCTCGGCCCGGTACGGCCGTGCGGGTGCCGTAGGCCGGCCGGGGCGCGAGAGCACCCCGGCCGGCCCTCCCCTTTTTTGGCTCGGTTCGCCTCCGGGGCGCTGGTGCCGGGCTCACAGAGCCGGACGTGCTCGCCTCCCTCGTTCCTCGGGAGGCTGCGCGCGTCCGGCTCTGTTCCCCCGGCGCGCCCCTTCGGCTCACTCGCCCCCCTTTTTTTTGGGCTCGGTTCGCCTCCGGGGCGCTGGTGCCGGTGTCGAGGCGGCGATCGTGCTCGGCCCTCCTTCGTCGGGCCTCCGCGCGTTCGCCGCCTCGACACCGGCGCGCCCCTTCGGCTCACCTCGCCCTGGGGGCAGGTGTCATGGGGTGTACATGCGGAATCGCTTGTTTCGGTCGGTCGCGACCGTGAGTATCGGGGTCGTGACTGTGACACGACCGGCACGTCTCACGGGGGCGGCGCTCTGCGCCGGGCTCGCGCTCATCGCCGCCGTGTGGATCCTCAAGGACCTCGCGGTGCTCGGCTCGCCGGCCGATCTCGCGTGGTACTGGGCGGGGGACCACCTCTTCCTGATCCGGGGGAGGTCCGCGACCTCGCTGACCGACCCGGTGCTGCTCGTCGTGTCGGTGGCCGCGGCCGTGGCGGCGCTGAGGTCCCGGCACGCGGCGTCCGCGCTGGCGGCGACGGGGGCGGTGACGCTGGCGCTGCGGCTGCCGGGGCTGTGGGCGGCGGGGAGCGGGGTGCTGGTGACGTCGCTCGTCGAACTGGCGCTCGCCGCCGGGCTGGTCGTGACGGCCGCGGCGGGCCGGCGTCCGGCGACGGCCGCGTACGAGCGGACGCCGACGCGGCCGCGGACGGGCCGCGCCGTGGCCGCAGGGGTGCTGTTGGGGGTCGCCGCGGTCGTGGTGGCCGGGTGGGAGCTGTACTGGGCGGGGGAGCTGCCGCCGGAGATCACGGTCGACCGGCTCACCGGGGGGCGGTCGGCCGTCACGCCGGCGCTGGCACCGCCGCCGGGGTGGCTGTCGGCGGTGCTCGTGGGCCTGTACGCGACGGCCGCCGGGTCGGCCTTCGCGCGGGCCCGGCACGGCAGGGCCTTCGGGATGCTGGCGGGAGGGTTCCTGGCGGCCGTGGGGCTGGCGGAGGTGGCGAGGGACGTCCGGTACGAGTGGGTGGGCCACTTCGGCGAGCTGGCCGGCGTGCAGCAACTGAGCGTGCTCACCGCCGCCTTCGGGCTGCTGGGCGGCCTCGCGGTGCTCGTGCTGCTCGCGGCGGCCGGCGCCCCGGCGGCGGAGACGGCCCCGTTCGGGTCGTACGGGCCGTACGGAGGGCCGCCCGGGGCGGGCCCGTACGGTGCGTACGGGCCGCCCGGGACGCTGCCTCCGGCGCCGCCGTCCCCGCCGCCGCCCGGCTGGTGAGTC
This sequence comes from Streptomyces sp. NPDC104202, assembly GCF_055584185.1. Lineage (NCBI taxonomy): Bacteria > Bacillati > Actinomycetota > Actinomycetes > Kitasatosporales > Streptomycetaceae > Streptomyces > Streptomyces sp. NPDC104202. The sequence goes on from NZ_JBVJMN010000025.1 coordinate 54,028, forward strand.
AGCCGGCGAGGGAGCGGCGGAGGAAGTCGACCTGGAGCAGGAGGAGGTTCTCCGCCACCTGCTCCTGGGGCGTCATGTGGGTGACGCCGGAGAGGGGCAGCACCTCGTGCGGGCGGCCCGCCGCGAGAAGGGCGGAGGAGAGCCGCAGCGCGTGGGCGACGACGACGTTGTCGTCGGCGAGGCCGTGCACGATCATCATCGGCCGGGCCGGTCCCCCGGCGGCGGTGAGCCCGTCGTCGCCGATCAGCGACTGCGAGGCGTAGACGCCGGGTTCGGCCCCGGGGGTGCCCAGGTAGCGCTCGGTGTAGTGGGTGTCGTACAGCCGCCAGTCCGTCACCGGCGCCCCCACGACCGCGGCGTGGAAGACGTCGGGCCGCTGGAGCACCGCGCGGGCCGCCAGGTAGCCGCCGAAGGACCAGCCGCGCACCGCGACCCGGTCCAGGTCCAGCGGGAACCGCCCGGCGAGCGCGTGGAGCGCGTCCACCTGGTCGTCGAGCGCCGGCGTCAGGTCGCGCAGGAGGGCCTTCTCCCAGGCGGGGGAGCGGCCCGGCATGCCCCGGCCGTCGGCGACGATCACCGCGAAGCCCTGGTCGGCGAACCACTGGGAGGTCAGGTACGGCTGGTGCGCGGCGAGCACGCGCTGCCCGTGCGGACCGCCGTACGGGTCCATCAGCACCGGCAGCGGCCCGTCGCCCTCCGCGTACCCGGACGGCAGCAGCACCGCGCAGGGAATCCGCCGGGCGCCCGCCTCCGTCAGCCGCACCCGGGCCGTGGTCCCCGGCCGCTCGGCGTACGACGCCACCACCGCGACCTGCTCGCCGTCGCGCAGCACCCGCGCCACGCTGCCGGGCTCGTCCGGCCGCGCCGACACCAGGACCGTCACCGCCCCCGCGCGCACCGCCCCGTGCACCCCGGCGCCCGAGGAGACCCGCTCGGCGCCGTTCCCGGCCGTCACCCGGTACACGTGGATCTCGCCGGTCTCCGGGGCCGCGGCTGCCTCGCCCGCCGACGCGGACACGAGGACGTCGTCCGCGCCGACGTCCAGCACCGCCCGCACGTGCAGGTCGGCGCCCGTCCACGGGGCGTCCCCCACGGCCAGGGCGCGGGCCCCGCTGTCGTCGGCGACCCGGACGAGCTCCCCGCCCGGCCCCCACGCCGGGACACCCCGGTGCAGCTCCAGCCAGGCCGGATCGGTCTCCGTGCGGACGGCCGAGGTCCGCCCCGACCCCGGGTCGACGGAGAGGTACACCTGTTCCCGCTGGTCGCGCGACTGCACCAGGAGCAGCGGGGCCCCGGCGGCGGACCAGTGCGCCCGCGCCAGGTACGGGTGGCGCTCGCGGTCCCAGACCACCTCGGTCCGCGCCCCGTCGAGGTCCACCAGGAACAGCCGCACCTCCGCGTTGGCCGTCCCGGCCGCCGGGTACCTCACCCGCTGCGGCTCCCGCTCCGGGTGCGCCGGGTCCGCGATCCACCACCGCCGCACCGCCCGGTCGTCCGCCCGCGCCACGAGCAGTCGGTCCCCGCTCGGGGACCACCAGTACCCGCGGTCGCGGCCCATCTCCTCGGAGGCGATGAATTCGGCCAATCCATAGGAGACGTGATCGTCCTCCGGAGCGGCCAGCTCACGGTCGCTCGAACCGTCCGCGCCGACCACCCGCAACGCGCCCCCGGTCACGTACGCGACGAGCCGTCCGTCCGGCGAGGGGCGGGGGTCCATCACCGGTCCCGGCACCGGCAGCTCCCGCGCCGTCCCGGCCCGCAGCTCCGCCGCGAACAGCCGCCCCGACAGGGCGAACGCCGCCAGTTCCACCGCCCCGTCCACCGCGTACCCGACGATGCCGCCCGAGCCCTCCCGGCTCCGTTCCCGGCGCGCCCGCTCCTCCGGGGACAGCTCCTCCTCGGCGCCCGCGAGCAGCACCCCGGGATCGGCCGCCGTCCGCTCCGCCGGCGTCCCGCCCGGCGGGAGGTCGAGCACCCACAGCCGGTGGGAACGGTCGGTGCCCGAGCCGGAGCGGACGAACACCACCCGCTCGCCGTCCGGGGAGACCGAGAAGCCGCGCGGAGCGCCCAGGGTGAAGCGCTGTGTCCGGGCGAGCCTGCGGGGGAAGGAGAGCGGGGCCGGGGGTGTGGCCGGCTGCTGTCGAGTCGAGGTCATGCGGCCGAAAGTAGCGCTGTGCGCCCCCCGCGTGCCTCCGTCCGCCGATCGATGCGATGGCACGGATAGTTATGATCCGTAGCGCTAGGTGGGTATGTACCCGACTGGCACATGCGCGCTGCCCTGTCCGATCGAATATCCGACCGAAGAAGTGTGGAGGTGAACCGCCGTGGCACTCTCGATTTCGGCGGTGGTGCTGCTGGCGATCGTCGTCTTCCTGCTGATCCGGAAATCCGGGCTGAAGGCTGGACATGCGGCGGTCTGCGCGCTCCTGGGCTTCTACCTGGCGAGCTCGTCCATGGCCTCGTCCATCAGCACCCTCACGACGAACGTGGCGGGGATGATCGGCGGCCTCAAGTTCTGACCCCGCGGGGGTTCCCCGGAGGGTTCGGGGCTCGCGCGGGAGGGGTCTCGTAGGGTGGGGACATGACCGATCTCCCCGCCCGTCGTCTGCTCCTCGTGCACGCGCACCCGGACGACGAGTCGATCAACAACGGCGCCACCATGGCCAGGTACGCGGCCGAGGGCGCCCTTGTCACCCTGGTCACCTGCACCCTCGGCGAGGAGGGCGAGGTCATCCCGCCCGACCTCGCCCATCTGGCCCCGGACCGCGAGGACCGGCTCGGCCCGCACCGCGTCGGCGAACTCGCCGCCGCCATGCGCGAGCTGGGCGTCGCCGACCACCGCTTCCTCGGCGGCCCCGGGCGCTTCCGCGACTCCGGGATGATGGGCGCCGAGCAGAACGAGCGGGACGGCGCCTTCTGGAACACCGACGTCGACACCGCCGCCCCGTACCTCGTGGAGGTGATCCGGGAGACCCGTCCGCAGGTCCTCGTCACCTACGACCCCGACGGCGGGTACGGCCACCCGGACCACATCCAGGCCCACCGCGTCGCCACCCGGGCCGCCGAGCTCGCCGCCGACCCCGCGTACCGGCCCGACCTCGGCGCCGCCCACACGATCGCCAAGATCTACTGGAACCGCGTCCCGCGGCCCGTCGCCGAAGCCGGCTTCGCCCGGCTGCGCGCCGAGGGCTCCGCCTTCCCGGCCGTCGCCGCGATCGACGACGTTCCCGGCGTCGTCGAGGAGGACCGCATCACCGCCGAGATCCAGGCGTCCCCCGGGCACGCGGACCGCAAGCGCGCCGCGATGGCCGCGCACCTCACCCAAGTCGCCGTCGACGGTCCGTTCTTCGCGCTCTCCAACGACCTCGGCCAGCCGATCCTCACCACCGAGTACTACGAGCTGGTCCAGGGCACTCCCGGCGCCCCCGCCGGCGTCCGCGAGACCGACCTCTTCGCGGGGGTGACCGCGTGACCGCCGCCGCCCCGGCCCGGAAGCCCGCCCCGGCGCCCGGACCGTCCGCAGCCGTCCGGTATGCCTGGTACGCCGGGCTGTTCGTCCTCGGCCTCCTCGTCGGCACCGCCGGCTCCCTCGTCCAAGCCGCCTGGTTCCCCGGCGGCTTGCTCCTCGGCCTCCTCGCCACCGCCGCCCTCTTCTACGGGGGGCTGCGGGCCGCCGGCACCCAGCTCGCCGTCGTCGCCGCGGGCGCCGGCTGGCTCATCGCCGTCGTCGTGCTCAGCCTCGGACGCCCCGAGGGTGACGGGGTGTTCGCCGGAGGCGTCGGCGAGCTGCTCTTCCTCTTCGGCGGCATGGCGGCCGCTGTGATGTGCACCACGCTGGCCCGGCTGGTGCGACCGGCCCCGTGAACAGCACGACTTGAGTCCGGGGACGTCCCGACTTCGGCCGTAATGCCCGACGTACGTCCCCCGGGGGTCGGGTAAGAAGGGGCGGCGGCCAGTATGGTGGTGCGCGCCGCCGAACCGCCCGGGTAACACGAGCATCTGCAAGAGCGGGCGGTGGAGCCAACCGGGAGATCCTGCTTTGAGTCGTGAAACTGGTCGAGAGACTGACAGTTCGTCCTCCGGCGCCCAGGGGCGCGGTGGAGCCGCGTACCCCTCGGGTACCCCGCCGTACGGATCCCGCCAGTATCCGTCGCTCCACCCCACGCAGGACGCGCCGGAGGAGAGCTCCGTCGCGCCCGCGCCGCCGGAGGAGCCCAAGACCGAGACCACGCTGACGACCCGGATCCGGATCAACATCCCGGGTTCGCGGCCGATCCCGCCGGTCGTGGTCCGCCAGACGGTCAACGAGGCACCCGACCCGGCCCCCGAGCCGGAGCCGGCCCCGGCCGTCGTCGAGCCGGAGCCCGCGCCGGTGGCGGCCCCCGAGCCGCCGCAGGCCGAGGAGGCCCCGAAGGCCAAGGAGACCAGCGACTGGTTCGCCCCCCGCAAGGCGGCGGCCCCCGCTCCTCCCGCCGCTCCCGCGCTCCCCGCGGCCCCGGCGCCCACCCTCAAGCCGGGCCCGCAGCAGGCCGGACCCGACAGCCAGGGCACCGGCTTCGCCGGCTCGGCCACCTCCGGCGTCCCGACGGTCGGCAACACCCCGTCGAGCCGCCCGGTCTCCGCGCCCGGCAACCCCCTCTACGACAGCGGCACCCCCGCGGGCGGCACCCCCAGGTACGACGGCACCCCCGCGGGCGGCACCCCCAGGTACGACGGGACCCCGGCCGGCGGAACGCCCCTGTACGACGGGACCCCCGCGGGCGGAACGCCCCTGTACGACGGCACCCCGGCGGGCGGCACCCCGAGGTACGACGGGACCCCGGCCGGCGGTACCCCGATGTACCCGGGCACCCCCGGCGCCGGCACCCCCGTCCACCGCGGTCCGGGGGCGGCGGCCCCGACCGGGCCCACCACCGGCCCGGTCACCGGCACCGCGTCCCTCGGCGCACCCGGCACCGGCCCCTTCCCGGGCCAGGGCCCCGCGCAGGGCCAGGGCCCCGGACGGCCGCAGGGCCCCGGGCAGAACTCCCCGTTCCCCGGCGGAGCGCCCCGGATGTCCGACGACACCGCGATCCTCACCCCGCAGGCGCCCGCCCCGGGCCCCGGCCGCGCGTTCGCGCCCGGTCAGGCCGCTCCGGGTGACGGCGCCGCGGGCCACGTCTCCGGGGACACGCTGACCAGCGGCATCCCGGTGGTGCCGCCGAACGCGGCGCGCCGGCCCGACCCGGCCCCGCGCCCCGACCAGCAGACGGCCCCGGCCCCCGCGCCTGCCCCGCGCCCGGCCCCCGCGCCCGCCCGCGCCCCGGCGAAGAAGGGCCGCTCCAAGCTGGTCCTGGCCGCCGTCGGGGTCTTCGGCCTGGCCGGTGTCGCCTACGGCGCCGGACTCCTCCTCAACCACTCCGACGTCCCCAAGGGCACCACCGTCCTCGGCGTGGACATCGGCGGCGGCACGAAGGAGGAGGCCGTCAACAAGCTGGAGAAGGCCCTGGGCACGCGCGCCCACGCCCCGCTCCGGCTCAGCGTCGGCGGCGAGAAGGTCCAGCTGGCCCCCGACAAGGCGGGCCTGACGCTCGACAGCCAGGAGACCGTCCGCGCGGCGGCCGGCAGCGACTACAACCCGGTCTCCGTCATCGGCTCCCTGCTGGGCGGCGAGCGGGTCGCGAAGCCGGTCTTCCCGGTCGACGACGAGAAGCTCGCCGTCGCCCTGGCCGACCTCGCCGGCCGGTCCTCCGCGGCGACCGAGGGCACGATCCTCTTCGCCCCGAACAAGGTGACCGCCGTCCCGGGCAAGCCCGGCAAGGGGCTGGACATCCAGCGCTCGATGATCTCGGTCAAGGACGCCTTCCGCGCCCAGGTCGAGACGGGGCAGGGCAAGCTCGTCGAGCTCCCGGTCACCACGCGCCAGCCCACGGTCACCCAGGCCGAGCTCGACCGGGCGATGAAGGACTTCGCGACGCCCGCCATGTCCGGCCTGATCCGGATCAACGCCGGCGGCCGGCACATCGACTTCGGCCCGGCGCGCTCCCTGCCGCAGATCCTCTCCATGAAGGCCGTCGACGGCCGACTGGTCGAGTACTACGACAAGGAGGCCATCGACCGGCTCCTCGACGGGGCCTTCGACGGCATCATGATCACCAAGGGTGACGGGACCAAGCACCAGGTCTCCGCCGACGACGTCGCGTTCGTCATGCGCGACGCCCTGCGCGGCAAGAACCTCGCGGAGCGGACCAAGACCATCGACCTCGACGGCAACGGCTGATCCACCCCGCGCCCGAGCCCCCGCCCCCTCCCGGGACGGGGGCTCCCGCGCGTCACGGGCCCGGGCCCGGTCCCGCGGCCCCGGTGGCTCACCACTCGCCGCCGTACCGCGCCTTCCTGGCCCGCAGCCACGCCTCGACCTCCCGCCGCTCGGCGGCCGAGGCCGCCCGCAGGTCGTCCGCCCTGATCGTCGCCACGTAGCGGGTGAACCGCACCCGTCGCCGGACCCCCTCCACGCCGATGACCTTCCCGGGCCCGTAGACGTCGGTACCGGTGTGGGCCACGAAGCTGCCCGTGCCGTGAGGGGTTCCCATCGCGCGCCTTTCGCCGTGTGCGTGCCGTCCCGCCCCACAGTGGCCTGCCGGCCGCCGGCCCGGCCGGGGGGACACGCGCGACACCCCCATCGGCCGAAGGCGTCAGCGGGAGACGATCACGGCCGACAGCGCCAGCGCGCCCGGCAGCGCCTGCGCGAACAGGATCCGCCGGTTGGCGGTGGCCGCCCCGTAGATCCCGGCCACGACCACGCACGACAGGAAGAACACCCGCGCCGCGAACGCCGTCGGGTCCTCCGCGACCAGCCCCCAGACGAGCCCGGCCGCCAGGAAGCCGTTGTAGAGCCCCTGATTCGCCGCCAGCGGCGCCGTGGCCCGCGCCATCTCCGCGTCGAACCCCGAGAACCGCCGCCCGGTCTCCCTCTGCCACAGGAACATCTCCATCACCATGATGAAGGCGTGCAGCAGCGCGACGAGGGCGACGAGGATGTCCGCGGTCAAAGGCATCCCGCCAGTCTGCCGCCCCCACCTCCCCGGCCCCCGCCGAACACACCCGCAGCCCGCCGCTCGGACCGGCGCCACGACCCGCCCGGTCGGCAGGTCACCCCCTAGTTGAGCATCGCGCGGGCGGCCTGGGCGCGGCGGCGGATGGTGGTGGCGGATTCGGGGTCGACGGCGTCCATGATCTGGGCGTAGGCCTCCATCTCGATCGCGCCGGTGAGGAACTCGCCCCGGAGGACGAGGAGTTCGGCGCGTTCGTAGCGGAGGCGGGCGGGGTGGGAGGGGAGGAGGAGGGAGAGCTCCACGGCCCACAGGGCGACGTCGGAGCGCTCGGGCCGGGAGGCGGCCCAGGCCCGGATGTTGTTGAGGATGCGCAGCACGATGGCGCCGGGTTCGGCCGGCCGCAGCATCGAGCGGTCGAGGGCCTCGCCGGTCGCGCTCGCCACCAGGAGCTCGGCGTCGGTGCCGGTCATGGCGCGGCCGCCCGCGAAGGGGTCGGCGAGGTTCAGGTCGGCGGGGTCGCCGAAGCCCACGACGAAGTGGCCGGGCAGGCCGAGGCCGTAGACGGGGGCGCCGGCCCGGCGGGCGACCTCCATCCAGACCACGGAGAGCAGGATCGGCAGGCCGCGGCGGCGCCGGAGCACCTCGTGCAGCAGGGAGGACTCCAGCCGCTGGTAGTCGGCGGGGACGCCCTCGAAGCCCTCGCGGCGGCCGAGGAGCGCGGCGAGTTCGGCGGCCCAGTCGCCGGTGACGCGCGTCGCGTACGGGACGAGGCCGGCGAGGCGGTCGAGTTCGATCTCCGCCTCGTCGAGGGCGTGCCGGCCGACCGTGGGGTCGGCCACGGCGCCGACGAGCAGGCACAGCCGGGCGAGGTCGGGCCGTTCGGTCCGGGCCTCCTCGGCGAACTCCCGCCGCCAGTCGGGCGTCTCCCCGCACGGGTCGGCCGGGAGCGGGCCGGGTCCGCCGGGCGGCGCGGTGCCGTCGGGGCGCCCGTCGCCGGCCCCGTCGTGCGGTTCCCCGCCCGCCGCGGCGGGTGGTCCTTCGTCCGTCACGCCTCCACCCATCGGTAGTGGTGGTAGTGGTGATGGGCGGCGAAGCCCATCCCGTCGTACAGTGCCCGCGCGCCGTCGTTGTCCGTCTCCACCTGGAGCCAGGCCGCCGACGCGCCCTCGTCGAGGGCCTGCCGGGCGAGCGCCGTCATGACGGACGTCGCCAGGCCGGTGCGCCGCCGGTCGGGGTCGACCTCGACGGCCATGAAGCCGGCCCAGCGCCCGTCGACGACGCAGCGGCCGATCGCCGCGGGTACCCCTCCCGTGCCCGCCACGGAAGCGAACCACACACGCGGTCCGGAGGCGAGGACGGCCCGGACGGTCGGGCTCGCCTCGCCGGAGCGCCGGTACCGGCCCAGCCAGGAGTCGTCGACGGTCCGGGAGAGCCGGACGGCGGTGACGTCGGCGTCGAGGTCGCCGATCGGGGCGAGGGCGGCGACGCGCACCTCGGCGGAGACCTCGCGCCGCCAGCCGTGCCGGTCGAGCGCGGCGCAGAGGAGTTCCTGGGTGCCTTCGGCGCCGGTCGCGGCCTGGACGTACGCGGGAAGGCCGCGGGCCGCGTACCACTCCCGCACGCGGGTCAGCGCGTCGGCGACCGGGAGTCCGGGGTCGCCGAGCGGGAGGGCGGAGTTGGCGCGGCGGGTGAAGCCGGTCCGCCGTCCGCCGGCCGGTGCCGCGGGGCCCACGGTCCCCTCCTGGACGGCGGCCCGCAGGGTCCACTCGCCGAGGGGCTCGCTCTCGACCGGCCGCCACGCGCGGGCGGTGGCCCTGGCGAGCTCGGGGAAGGTGGCGGCGGGGCCGCGGCGGCGGGCCGGCGCGGCCGGCACGACCTTGCCCGCGACCAGCGAGGACTCGGTGATCCTGACGTTCTCGCCGCCCTTTCGTGTGATCAGCAGCACACCGGCGTCCCATGATGTGAGAACCCCGACCGCGTCCGTGTACTTCTCGCCCGCCGCCGCTGACTCCGTCACGCACCGAACGGAGACACGTTTTCCCACGTCAGCGCTGGTGATGCGGACCTCAAGGCGCCCTCCGCCGGTGAATTCCACAGCTTCTCCGCCCCTCCTGTTCGGATCGCCCCCAAGAACGGAGATACTAGGTGCGGGCATCGACGACGCCGCGCTCCCGCGCAGACCAGCCCTATCGAGGAGGAACGACAGCGTGACCTACGTCATCGCGCAGCCTTGTGTCGACGTGAAGGACAAGGCGTGCATCGAGGAGTGCCCCGTCGACTGCATCTACGAGGGCAAGCGGTCCTTGTACATCCACCCGGACGAATGCGTCGACTGCGGGGCCTGTGAGCCGGTCTGCCCGGTCGAGGCGATCTTCTACGAGGACGACACCCCGGAGGAGTGGAAGGAGTACTACAAGGCGAACGTCGAGTTCTTCGACGACCTCGGTTCGCCCGGTGGTGCCTCCAAGCTCGGCGAGATCGAGCGTGACCACCCCTTCATCGCCGCCCTGCCGCCGCAGAACGGCTGATCGACCGCATCCGGTCCCGTACGGCCCCGCCGCCGTACGGGGCCGAGGCGTTTTCCCGTACGTACGAGGAAGTGAGAGCCAACCCGTGAGCGCAGTCTCTTCGCGCCTGCCCGTCTTCCCCTGGGACAAGCTGGAGCCGTACAAGCAGACGGCCCTGGCGCACCCGGACGGAATCGTGGACCTCTCCGTCGGCACGCCCGTCGACCCGGTCCCCGCGCTGATCCAGGAGGCCCTGGTCGCCGCGGCGGACTCGCCGGGTTATCCCACGGTGTGGGGGACGAAGGAGCTGCGGGACGCGCTCACCGGCTGGTGCGGGCGGCGCCTGGGCGCGGTCGGCTTCGCGCACGAGAACGTGCTGCCGGTGGTCGGCTCCAAGGAGCTGGTGGCGTGGCTGCCGACGCAGCTGGGCCTCGGCGCCGGCGACAAGGTGGCCTACCCGCGCCTGGCGTACCCGACGTACGAGGTCGGCGCGCGGCTCTGCGGCGCCGAGCCGGTCGTCTACGACGACCCGACGGAGCTCGACCCGGCCGGTCTCCGGCTCCTGTGGCTCAACTCCCCGTCCAACCCGACCGGCCGGGTCCTCGGCAAGGACGAGCTGACCCGGATCGTGGCCTGGGCGCGCGAGCACGGCGTCCTGGTCTTCTCCGACGAGTGCTACCTGGAGCTGGGCTGGGAGGCCGACCCGGTCTCGGTCCTGCACCCGGACGTCTGCGGCGGTTCGTACGAGGGCGTCGTCGCCGTCCACTCGCTCTCCAAGCGGTCCAACCTGGCCGGCTACCGGGCCGCGTTCGTCGCGGGCGACGCGGCCGTCCTGGGCGAGCTGCTGCAGATCCGCAAGCACGGCGGCATGATGACCGCGGCCCCGGTGCAGGCGGCGACCGTCGCGGCGCTCGGCGACGACGCGCACGTGGCCGAGCAGCGCGAGCGGTACGCGGCCCGCCGGGCGGCGCTGCGGGCGGCCCTGGAGGCGCACGGCTTCCGGATCGAGCACAGCGAGGCCAGCCTGTACCTGTGGGCGACCCGGGACGAGCCGTGCTGGGAGACGGTGGCGTACCTCGCGGAGAAGGGCGTCCTCGTGGCGCCCGGCGACTTCTACGGCGAGGCCGGCGCGCGGTTCGTGCGCGTGGCCTTCACGGCGACCGACGAGCGTGTCGAGGCCGCCGTCAAGCGCCTCGGCTAGACCCGTACGCGGAAGGGCCCGGGAAGCGACGCTTCCCGGGCCCTTCCGCATGAGGGGGCCCCGATCAGCCGATGGGCAGGCCGCCGAGCGGCGCGGCGCCCAGCGCCTGGCCGGTCGGCAGGTTGCCGAGGCCGCCGCCGAGGGCGCCCCCGGTCGGCGCCTCGGCGCCCTCGGCGGCGGCGCCGGCGGTCTTGCCGACGACCTCGCCCGCGCTGCCGGCGGTGTCGCCGGCCACCTTCTGGGCGGCCGGGGTGGCGGTCTTGCCGGCCGCGCCGACGGCCTTGCCGGCGGCCGGGACGGCGGTGCCGACGGCCTGGCCGCCCGCGGCGCCCACGACGCCGGTGGTGGTCTGGGAGGCGCTGTCGACGGCGGAGCCCGCGCCGGCGGCGTCCAGGGCGGTCACGCCGCCGAGGGAGCCGGTCGGGACGATGCTGTGGTCCAGGGCGCTCGCGGAACCGGCCGCACCGACCACGGGGGCTGCTCCGGCCGCGAGGAGGAGGGCGGCGCGGGCGATCCGACGGGTCAGGGGGAGGGACATGGTGCTCCTTCGACGAGGTACGACGTGTGCGTTCGGTCGCAGTGACAACCGGCCCCGGGGCGGGGGAGGTTGCGGCGACCGAAGGCAAAGAGTTGGCAATGCGTCGTATTGTCGGGTGGGGAGGAAAACGGACGAACGCGTCATCGCGTGGGCGCCTGGCGAACCGTCACTTCCCTTGTGGGCCATGGGAATTGAGGGGTGCCGGTGACGTCCGGGAAACACGCCTCGAAGACGCTTCGAATATCCGGCACACGCGACCGGTCCCGTGCCACCACCGGGTGAACCACCGCACGGATGACCGGCTACGGAGCGAGCCGCACCCGGACGGTCTCGTGGCCCGCGGCCAGCGGGTCCGAGGACGTCGACCAGCCCCCGTCGGCCTCGCCCGCGCGCCACACCCGGCCGCCGAACCCGACCTGCACGACGCGCAGCGTCTCCGCCCGCGCCACCGCCCACTGCGCCAGCTCCCAGCCGCGCCGCTCGTCCGACGCGGCCCCCGGCGCCGAACCCGTGCCCTTCGCCGTCCGCACCGGCACCGCGAGCACCACCGGCCCGGCCGCCGACCGTCCGGCCGTCGAACCGCCCGTCACCGCCTTCGGGGCCGCCTTCGCGCCGAAGGCCCGCACCAGCTCGGCACGGAACAGCGCCGGATCGCCTGCCGGGCCCGGCATCCGGCTCGCCGTACAGGTCAGCGCGGCGGGCGACCGGCCGGTCAGCGCCGCCGACAGCAGCGCCGCGTCCGGCTCGTGCTTCGCGTACGCCTGCGGGAAGCCGCTCCGCTGCACCTTCTGCGCCGCCACCGTCAGCGGCAGCCGCGAGTACCCCGGGACCTTCTCCAGGCCCGCGTAGAACTTCCCCGACGCGTAGACCGGGTCCATGATCTGCGCCGGCGTCCCCCAGCCCTGCGAGGGCCGCTGCTGGAAGAGGCCCAGCGAGTCCCGGTCGCCGTGCTCGATGTTCCGCAGCGCCGACTCCTGCAGCGCCGTCGCCAGCGCGATCGTCACCGCCCGCTCCGGCAGCCCCCGGGTGGTGCCCACGGCCGAGACGGTCGCCGCGTTCGACGCCTGCTCCAGGGTGAACTCGTACCGGTTCGCCCCGCTGCCCACGCTGCACCGCGGCGCGCCCTTGCTGCCGGTCATCTGGTGGACGGTCACGTAGGAGACGAGGCCGAGGAGCACGGCGAAGGCGGCCGCGGAACGGGTGAGGCGGCCGCGACGGCGGGGGCGGGTGGACTCGGACACGGGCCCACCGTACTGGAGGGCGGGTTAGGGTCGGCACATGGCAGACATCACCCCGCTCGACGGCCCCCTCGACCTGTCCCGGGACGGGGCCGCGCTCACCGCCGCCCTCGTCGACTTCCCGTCCGTCAGCGGGACCGAGCAGCCGCTCGCGGACGCGATCGAGCAGGCCCTGCGCCTCCTGCCGCACCTCACGGTCGACCGGTACGGCAACAACGTCGTGGCCCGGACCCGCCTCGGCCGCGACGAGCGCGTCGTCCTCGCCGGCCACATCGACACCGTGCCGATCGCCGACAACGTGCCCTCGCGGCTCGACGAGGACGGCATCCTGTGGGGCTGCGGCACCTCCGACATGAAGTCCGGCGTCGCCGTCCAGCTGCGGATCGCCGCGACCGTCCCCGAGCCCAACCGCGACCTCACGTTCGTCTTCTACGACAACGAGGAGGTCGCCGCCGACCTCAACGGCCTCGGCAAGATCGCCGCCGCGCACCCCGACTGGCTGGAGGGCGACTTCGCCGTCCTCCTGGAGCCCTCCGACGCCCAGGTCGAGGGCGGCTGCCAGGGCACGCTGCGCGTCATCCTGCACACCGCCGGAGAGCGCGCCCACTCGGCCCGCTCCTGGATGGGCTCCAACGCCATCCACACCGCCGCCCCGATCCTCGCCCGCCTGGCCGCCTACGAGCCCCGCAAGCCGGTCATCGACGGCCTGGAGTACCACGAGGGCCTCAACGCCGTGGCGATCACCGGCGGCGTCGCCACCAACGTCATCCCCGACGCCTGCGCCGTCACGGTCAACTACCGCTACGCCCCCGACCGCTCCCCGGCCGAGGCCCTCGCCTACGTCCGGGAGTTCTTCGACGGCTGCGACATCGCCGAGTTCGTCGTCGACGACGAGAGCCCCGGCGCCCTCCCCGGCCTCTCCCACCCGGCCGCCGAGGCGTTCATGAAGGCCGTGGGCGGCAGCGCCCAGCCCAAGTTCGGCTGGACCGACGTCTCCCGTTTCAGCGCCCTCGGGGTCCCCGCCGTCAACTACGGACCCGGCGATCCGATCTACGCGCACAAGCGGGACGAGCACGTCCCCGTCGACCGGATCCACCACTGCGAGGCCCGTCTCCGCGACTGGCTGACTGCCTGACTTCCGTAATTTCGCGTTTCGTCACCTCTGTCGGCCTACTCTGACCGGACCAGAAGATCAGTTGGCGGTCGCACGACGACTGATCGCCGATCGGCGGAGGGAGCAGGCCATGGGCATTCCCGAGGGAATGGCGAAGCCCGAGGAGCAGCGTCTCGGTCCGGTGCTGCGGCGCAGGGACCAGGTCCAGCCGGGGACGACGGACCAGCGGCTGCTCGACACCGAGGGCGACTCGGAGTGGGTGCACACCGACCCCTGGCGCGTCATGCGCATCCAGTCCGAGTTCGTCGAGGGCTTCGGCGCGCTGGCCGAACTGCCGAGCGCGATCAGCGTCTTCGGCTCGGCGCGCACGAAGCCGGACTCGCCCGAGTACGAGGCGGGCGTCCGGCTCGGCCGGGCGCTCGTCGAGGCCGGCTTCGCCGTCATCACGGGCGGCGGCCCCGGCGCCATGGAGGCGGCCAACAAGGGCGCCAGGGAGGCCAAGGGCGTCTCCGTCGGCCTCGGCATCGAGCTCCCCTTCGAGCAGGGGCTCAACCAGCACGTCGACATCGGCGTGAACTTCCGCTACTTCTTCGTCCGCAAGACGATGTTCGTGAAGTACGCGCAGGGCTTCGTCGTCCTCCCCGGCGGCCTCGGCACCCTCGACGAGCTCTTCGAGGCGCTGACCCTGGTGCAGACCCGCAAGGTCACCCGCTTCCCGATCGTCCTCTTCGGCTCGGAGTACTGGAAGGGCCTCGTCGACTGGCTGCGCGACTCGGTCGTCGCCGGCGGCAAGGCCTCCGAGCGCGACCTGCTGCTCTTCCACGTCACCGACGACATCGACGAGGCGGTCGCGCTGGTCACCAAGGAGACCGGCAAGTAGCGGCCGTGGGCGGGGGCTCCGGACCGCCGGCGCCCCCGCCCTCCGTCAGGCCAGCCCGCGGCGCGCCGTCGCCGGCGGGCGGTGGCCGGCGATCGACGCCACCATGTCCAGGACCTGGCGCGTCTCCGCCACCTCGTGCACCCGGTACACCTGCGCGCCGAGCCAGGCCGACACGGCCGTGGTCGCCAGGGTGCCCAGGACCCGCTCCTTGACCGGCCGGTCCAGCGTCTCGCCGACGAAGTCCTTGTTGGACAGGGACACCAGGACCGGCCACCCGGTGCCGGTCATCTCGCCGAGCCGCCGCGTCGCCTCCAGGCTGTGCCGGGTGTTCTTCCCGAAGTCGTGGCCCGGGTCGATCATGATCGCGTCCCGGCGGACGCCGAGCGCCGCCGCCCGCTCCGCGAGCCCGACCGTCACCCGCAGGATGTCGGCCATCACGTCCTCGTACTCCACCCGGTGCGGCCGGGTCCGCGGCTCGGCGCCGCCCGCGTGGGTGCAGACGAGCCCCGCGCCGTACTTCGCCGCCACCTCCGCGAGGCCCGGGTCGACCCCGCCCCAGGCGTCGTTGAGGACGTCCGCGCCGGCCTCGCAGACCGCCGCGCCGACGTCCGCCCGCCAGGTGTCCACGCTGATGACCACGTCCGGGTGGCGCCTGCGGACCTCGGCGACGAAACCGACCGTGCGCCGCGCCTCCTCCTCGGCCGTGACCTCCTCGCCGGGGCCCGCCTTCACCCCGCCGATGTCGATGATCGCCGCGCCGTCGGCCACGGCCTGCTCGACCCGGGCGAGCGCCGGCTCGTCCCGGAAGGTCGCGCCCTGGTCGTAGAAGGAGTCGGGCGTCCGGTTCACGATCGCCATGATCACCGGCTCGTGCGGCCCGAATTCACGCCGTCCCAAGCGCAGCATCCCTTTTGTCCTCCCTCGCGTCCGTTCGCCTGTGACCCTAACCGTCGGTGGCGCATGGCACGATCGGCTCGGGACGATTTCCACTCCGGGGAGAGGCGCGCAGGTGTTCTGGTTTCTGCTCATCACGATGGTCGTGGTCGTGGCCGCGGTGACCCTGGCGGTGGTCGGCGGCGGCGACGGCGAGGTGCTGCCCGAGGTGGCGCCCGAGCAGCTGGTCGACCCCCTCCCGGCCGCCCGCCCGGTGGAGCGCGCCGACGTCGAGGCGCTGCGCCTCCCCGTCGCCGCCCGCGGCTACCGGATGGCGGACGTGGACGACGTCCTGGTCCGGCTGGGCGCGGAGATCGCCGAGCGGGACGCGCGGATCGCCGAACTGGAGGAGGCGCTCGCCGGCGCGTCCGCGGGCGACTCCGGCCAGGGCGACCGGGGCGAGGACCGGGCGTGACGGCCGGAGACGCGGTCCCGGGCCCGGACGGGCTGCTGCGCTGCCCCTGGGGGCTGTCGACCGAGGACTACGTGGCCTACCACGACGAGGAGTGGGGCCGGCCGGTCCGCGGCGACGACGCCCTCTTCGAGCGGCTCTGCCTGGAGGCCTTCCAGTCGGGCCTGTCCTGGATCACGATCCTGCGCCGCCGCGAGGGCTTCCGGCGCGCCTTCGCGGACTTCGACATCGCCGCGGTGGCCCGGTTCGGGGACGCGGACCGCGAGCGGCTCCTCGCCGACGAGGGCATCATCCGCAACCGCGCCAAGGTCGACGCCACCCTCGCCAACGCGCGCCTGCTCGCCGGCTGGGAGCCTGGCGAGCTCGACACGCTGATCTGGTCGTACGCCCCCGACCCGGAGACCCGCCCCGCCCCGCGGGCACTGTCCGACGTCCCGGCGGTCACCGACGAGTCCACGGCCCTCTCCAAGGCCCTCAAGAAGCGCGGCCTGCGCTTCATCGGCCCCACCACGGCCTACGCGCTGATGCAGGCCTGCGGCCTGGTCGACGACCACCTGACGGACTGCGTGGCCCGGGGCGGCGGCCGGCCGGCGGCCCCGGACGGGGACTGACGGCGGGGCCGGCCGCCCCGGGACGGGCCTCAGCGGCCCAGGTAGCGGGGCTTCTCCTTGGCGATGAAGGCGCGGACCGCGATGGTGTGGTCCTCGGACGCGCCGGCCCGGGTCTGGAGCTCGTCCTCCTTCTCCAGGGCCTCGGCGAGCGAGTGGTCCGCGCCGTAGGCGAGGGACTCCTTCAGCGCCGCGTAGGCCACCGTCGGGCCCTCCGCGAGGGTCCGGGCCACCTTCTCGGCCTCGGCGGCCAGCTCGGCGGCCGGGACGAGCCGGTTCACGATGCCCAGCTCGTACGCCTCCTGGGCGCCGATCGACCGCGGGAAGAGCAGCAGGTCGGAGGCGCGGCTGTGGCCGATCAGCCGGGGCAGCGTCCAGGACATGCCCGAGTCGGCGGTGAGCGCGACGCCCGCGAAGGAGGTGTTGAAGGCGGCCGTCTCGGCCACGATCCGGTAGTCCGCCGCCAGCGCGAAACCGAAGCCGGCCCCCGCCGCCACGCCGTTCACCGCGGCCACGACCGGCTTGGCCATGCCCGTCAGCGCCTTGACGATCGGGTTGTAGTGGTCACGGACCGTGTTCATGGTCTGGCTGGTTCCGGACTCGTGGTCCGCCATGAGCAGGCCCACGTGTTCCTTGAGGTCCTGGCCGACGCAGAACGCCCGGTCGCCGGCCGCGGTGAGCAGCACCGCCCGTACGGCCGGATCCGCCGCGGCCGTCTCCGCCGCGTCCCGGAGGGCGACTTTCGCCGCCACGTTCATCGCGTTCATGGCCTCGGGCCGGTTGAGCGTGATGGTGGCGAGACCCTCGCTCACCTCGTACAGCACCGTGTCGGCCATCGGGATCCCTTCGCCTCATTGCGTGGT
Source organism: Streptomyces sp. NPDC104202 (assembly GCF_055584185.1). Taxonomy (NCBI): domain Bacteria; kingdom Bacillati; phylum Actinomycetota; class Actinomycetes; order Kitasatosporales; family Streptomycetaceae; genus Streptomyces; species Streptomyces sp. NPDC104202. The sequence continues at coordinate 71,356 of NZ_JBVJMN010000025.1, forward strand.
TGACCTGCCCAGCATGTCGGAGATCACCCGTCCCGCACATGTGAGCTGCGTCAAAGAACCGGGGGTCCCCGCCGGACGCCGAGCGGCGAAGTATCGCAGGCCGGTCGCCGAATTATGTGGTTTTGAGAGAGCGCGTTGCGGAAGCGATGCAGATCGATGTTGGTCATCGGGTCCTGTGATGCGGGATAATGACCTGGAAGCAATGTGTTCGAAGCCGGTGACGCGTGCTCCATGCAAGGAGCTGCCCGGCTGACGATGAGCTGGTTTCAGGAAGGGGAACAAGCATGGCGGCCATGAAGCCGCGGACGGGTGACGGCCCGCTCGAGGTGACCAAGGAGGGGCGGGGCATCGTCATGCGCGTACCGCTCGAAGGCGGCGGTCGGCTTGTCGTCGAGCTGACCCCGGGCGAGGCCGAGGCGCTGGGCGACGCCCTGAAGAAGGTCGTCGGCTGACCTTCCCTCCACGAACCCCATCCGCTGCCCCGGTACGGTCCGCCGTACCGGGGCAGCGGTGCGTCCGGCGCCGGAGGAACGGTGAGGGCACGGGTGCCGGGCCGGAGACGAGCTCCGGGCGGGGCCGGAGACGGGCTCCGGGCGAGCGTCAGCCGCGCCGGACCGCGCAGAGCAGTCCGTCGCCGACCGGCAGCAGGGAGGCCACCAGCTCCTGGCTCTCCCGCACGGCCCTCAGCAGCTCGCGGACCCGCTGGACCTCGGCGGGCTGGGCTCCGGAGTCGACCGTGCGGCCGTCCGCGAAGACCCCCTCGAAGCAGACGAGACCCCCAGGTCGCAGCAGGCGCAACGATTCAGCGAGGTAGTCCAGGTACTCCAGCCGGTCGCCGTCGCAGAACACGAGGTCGTACCCGCCGTCCGCGAGGCGCGGCAGCACGTCCAGGGCGCGGCCCGGGATGAAGCGGGCCCGGTTGCCGGCGAAGCCCGCCGCCCGGAAGGCCGTCTTGGCGAGCTGCTGGCGCTCCGGCTGGAGGTCCACCGTCGTCAGGACCCCGTCCGGCCGCATCCCCAGCAGCAGGTAGATGCCCGACACGCCCGTGCCGGTGCCGATCTCCGCCACCGCCTTGGCGTCCGCCGTCGCCGCGAGCAGACGCAGCGCGCCGCCGGTGCCCGGGGACACCGAGGGCAGCCCTGCCTCCCGGGCCCGCTCACGGGCCCAGCGCAGAGCTTCGTCCTCGGCGACGAAGGCGTCGGCGAACGACCAGCTCGTCTGCCGGTTGGCGGTAATGGCCCTCTCCTGTCCCCGTAGTTGACGCAACGGTGACTGTATCCGCTGTCAGCGGGAACCCGCTGATGGGACCGTGCGTTCACCAGTGGAGAGACGCGGCAGGGGCAGCCGGGCGAGCCGGTTCCAAATTCGCGTAAAGATTCTTATCCGGAGCTAACGGGCGAGGTGGCTATGGTAGGGGCTCCACTGGACACCACCAGAGCCGACAGGGGAGGTGCGGCTGCGCCTGGGGATCGGGGAGGAAGGCTTCGGCGTCTTCTCAGGTCGGCGGGTGAGCCGAAATCCGTGACCGACACCGCTGACCGTTTCCGCACCACCGACTCCGCTCCCACCACCGCGACCTTCGCATCGGATGCGGAATCGCAGGCGTGGACCCCTCCCACCTGGGAGGAGATCGTCAGCACGCACAGTGGCCGCGTCTACCGCCTTGCCTACCGCCTCACGGGCAACCAGCACGACGCCGAGGACCTGACGCAGGAGGTCTTCGTCCGCGTCTTCCGCTCGCTGTCGACGTACACGCCGGGCACCTTCGAGGGCTGGCTCCACCGCATCACCACCAACCTCTTCCTCGACATGGTCCGCCGCAAGCAGCGCATCCGCTTCGACGCGCTCGCCGACGACGCTGCCGAGCGGCTCCCCAGCCGGGAGCCGTCGCCCCAGCAGGTCTTCAACGACACCCACTTCGACGCCGACGTCCAGCAGGCGCTGGACACCCTCGCGCCCGAGTTCCGTGCCGCCGTCGTCCTCTGCGACATCGAAGGACTGTCGTACGAGGAGATCGCCGCCACCCTCGGCGTGAAGCTCGGCACCGTCCGCAGCCGGATCCACCGCGGGCGCTCGCACCTGCGCAAGGCCCTCAAGCACCGTTCGCCCGAGGCCCGGGCGGAGCGTGCGCTGGCCACCGTCGGATGGGAGGCGGGGACAGCGTGAGTGACACCCGTCCCACGTCGCCGACCCCCGCCGAGCACCACCTGGGGGACCGGCTGGCCGCGCTCGTCGACGGCGAACTCGGTCACGACGCCCGCGAGCGGGTCCTGGCCCACCTCGCGACCTGCGCCCGCTGCAAGGCGGAGGCCGACGCGCAGCGCACCCTGAAGAGCGTCTTCGCCTCCGCGGCTCCGCCACCGCCCTCCGAAGGGTTCCTCGCCCGGCTCCAGGGGCTCCCCGGCGGACCCGGCGACCCCTCGGGCGGCGGCCCCGGCGGGCCCCTCGGGGAGCTGCTCGGCGGCCGGGGGGTCAAGACCGACGGCTTCGCCACCGCCGCGGTCGTCACCCCGCACCGGGGCACCGGTTTCCGCATCCACGACGTCGGCGACCGCTCCTCCGGGACCTCCGGCCGGGGCAGGCGCTTCGCCTTCGCCGCGGCCAGCGCCGTCTCGTTCGCGGCGATCGCCCTCGGCGGCACTCTGCCGATCGAGGCGTCGGTGAACGCGAGCGCGCGCGGCGGCCAGGGCACCGGCACCGCGGTCACCCCGCTGCGCTCCACCGGCGGCGGCGGCGCGGGCGGCGGCTACGCCCCGGGCACCTCGCGCGGCACGCGGTCCGGCGAGCGCTACGGCGCCCAGTCCGTGGCCGCCGAGCCCCTGACCCCGCTCGCCCCGGCGGCCCTGCCCCACGGGCCCGTGGCGGTGCCCCCGGGCACCGTCCCGTCCGGCGCCGTACCGCCCGACGCGGTGCGCTCCGCGGCCACGCCCCTGGTCGCGGTGGGCTTCCGGAGCCCGGTGACGCAGTCGTACCTCCCCCTCTCGCCGTTCGTCCGGCCGAAGGCACCGGCCCTCCGGCCCGCCGTCGGTCCCGGCCCCGCCCCGGCATCCGCTCCGGTGACGGGACCGCTCGGCTCCCCCCGCTGACCCGCGACCTGGTTGAATCCAGGGACGGGCGCCCGACCCAGGGGCGCGGACGGGTCAGCGGTTGCGGGGAGAGCATGAACAACGGGAAGCCGAACTGGTGGAGCCGGCCGTCGACGAGCACACCGGAAGCGGCACGGATACCCACACCGCCGCCGTCGGAGGACGGCGACGGTGACTTCCCGCTGCCCGCGCCCCGGTCGTCCGCGGCGCCGGACGCGGCGGACGGCGCGCCGGCCGACCTGACGGAGACGCAGCCGGAGCCGGAGACGGAGCAGGACTCCGGCTTCCGGCTGACGGAGCCCCAGCCGCTGACCTCGGAGCCCCTGGCGGCCACCCCGGCGAGCGCACCGGCCGTCGGGCTGACGAAGCCGGCGCCCGCCGCGCAGCCCCCGGCCGACGGGAGCCCCGCGGAGTCCGCCGGGCACGCCGAGGCCGCGCCCGCGGACCCCGCGCCCCCGGCTCAGCCGCTGCACACGCCCGACGAGTACCGCACGCCGCCCTACGGCGAGCCCGGCCCGTGGGCCCCGGCGCCGCCGGTGCAGCGCCCGCCCGCCCCCGTACCGCCGCAGCACGGCGGGCCGGTGCCCCAGCCGCACCCGCAGGGGCCCCCGCAGCCCCAGCCGCACCCGCAGGGGCCGCCCGTGCCGCCGGGGGCCCAGGGCTCGCCGTGGACGCAGTACGACCCCTGGGGCGCCGGCGGTCCCGGGTTCGCGTTCGAGCCGGCGCCCCGGAAGAAGTCCCGCAAGGGCCTCGCGGTCGCGGGCGCGCTGGTGTTCGCCCTGATCACCGGCGTCATCGGCGGCGGGGTCGGCGCCTACGTCGAGCGCAACGGCGGCCTCACCACCGTCGAGCTGCCGCAGGCCGAGGCCGGCGACACCGACCGGGCCCCCGACAGCGTCGCCGGGATCGCCGCCAGCGCCCTGCCCGGCGTGGTCACCCTGCACGTCCGCGGCAGCGGCTCCTCCGGCACCGGCACCGGCTTCGTGCTGGACACCAAGGGCCACATCCTCACCAACAACCACGTCGTCGACGGGGCCGCGTCCTCCGAGGACATCACGGTCACCTTCTCCAGCGGCGAGACCGCCCGCGCCAAGCTCGTCGGCAAGGACACCGGCTACGACCTGGCCGTCGTCCAGGTCACCGGCGTCTCCGGCCTCAAGGCGCTGCCGCTCGGCAACTCCGACAACGTCCGGGTCGGCGACCCCGTCGTCGCCATCGGCGCCCCCTTCGACCTCTCCAACACGGTGACCTCCGGCATCATCAGCGCCAAGGAGCGCCCGATCACCGCCGGCGGCGAGAAGGGCGACGGCAGCGACATCAGCTACGTCGACGCGCTCCAGACCGACGCGCCCATCAACCCCGGCAACTCCGGCGGGCCGCTCCTCGACTCCAAGGCCCGGGTCATCGGCATCAACAGCGCCATCCGCGCCGCCGGCGGCTCCGGCGACGGCGAGGGCGAGAGCGCCGGCCAGCCCGGCTCCATCGGCCTGGGCTTCGCGATCCCGATCAACCAGGGCAAGCGCGTCGCCGAGGAGCTCATCAACACCGGCAAGGCGACCCACCCGGTCATCGGCGTCAGCCTCGACATGCAGTTCAACGGGGACGGCGCGCGCGTCGGCGAGAAGGGCAAGGACGGCTCCGCGTCCGTCACGCCCGGCGGCCCGGCCGCCAAGGCGGGGCTCCGGCCCGGTGACGTCATCACCAAGGTCGACGGCCAGCGCGTGCACAACGGCGAGGAGCTGATCGTGAAGATCCGCGCCCACCGTCCCGGCGACGCGCTGGAGCTCACGCTGACCCGCAACGGCAAAGAGCTGACAAAGACCCTGACCCTGGGCTCCTCCCAGGGCACCTGAGGGCCATGTGACGGACGCCGCAAGGTACCCGTCCGGCTATTTCGGCGGGTACCGTGGACCGGGCCCTGGACCGGCGTGAAGGAGCTACTAGGTGTTCAGCGACATAGGCGCACTCGAGCTGGTGGCCCTCGTGGTGCTCGCCGTGCTCGTCTTCGGGCCGGACAAGCTCCCCAAGGTGATCCAGGACGTCTCGCGCTTCATCCGGAAGGTCCGTGACTTCTCCGACAGCGCGAAGGAGGACATCCGCAGCGAGCTGGGCCCGGACTTCAAGGACTTCGAGTTCGAGGACCTGAACCCCAAGACGTTCCTCCGCAAGCAGATGGAGCAGAACGAGGACCTCCGGGAGCTCAAGGAGCTGCGCGGCAGCTTCGACCTCAAGAAGGAGATGAACGACGTCGCCGACGCGGTCCACGGCCGCGCCGCCGCGCCCGCCGCGGTGAACGGATCCGCCGTCAACGGCTCCCCGGCCAACGGCACTCCGGACCTGCTGAAGAAGCAGGACAAGCCGGACACCGGCGAGCGTCCTCCGTACGACTCCGACGCGACCTGACGACGGGCTGTCACCGACCCGACGCGTCCCGGTGGCTATCCTCCCTCTGTTGACGGAACGAGGAGGCTGCCGAGATGGAGACCACGAGTCGGGCGGAGAGCGTACCCACGGCCCGGCGGACCGCCGAGGGCTACCTGGGTGCGTCCTTCGCCTGGTACGGCCTCGACGAGGCGTTCACCGGGCCCCGCTGGCTGATGCAGGTCGGCACGGCGGCGGACGGCAGCGTGCAGCACGGGTCGACCGGGCACGGTGACACGCCGTCGATAAAGACGGACGCGAGCGGCGTGGAGAAGGAGCGCTTCGCCGTCGTCGTGACGGTCGCGGCGAGCCCGGTGCGCCGCACCGGCGACGGCACGGGGGTCCTGGACGCCACCACCGTCTCCTCCGCGGCCTGGCTGGCCGGCTCCGGACTGCTCGTCCACACCTGGCCCGCCTCGCTCGACCACGCGACGCGCGACAACTGGCTGGACCAGCAGACCGAGACGGCCTTCGAGCTCGCCGACGACCTCGAAGGGCCCGACTGGTCGACGCTGTCGCTGCCCGTGGACGGCGTGCCGGTGCCGTTCCACTACCGCGAGACCGAGTTCGGCTGGGTCCTCGCCGGATCGGCCCACGGGGTCCACATCGGGGCGTACGGGCGGGGGATGAGCGCCTACGGGCTCGGCTTCTCCCAGATCGCCGATCTGGACGCCTACGCCTGAGCACACGGCTGAGGGGCGCCCCGGACCCCCGGGGCGCCCCTCAGCCGTACCGCGCCTAGAACTTGTTGCGGGGCGTGATGCCCAGGCTCATGCCCGACAGGCCGCGCTGACGGCCGCCCAGCTTGCCGGCGATGGCCCGCAGGGCCGAGCCCGCCGGGGAGTCCGGGTCGGACAGGACGACCGGCTTGCCGTCGTCGCCGCCCTCGCGGAGCCGGACGTCGATCGGGATGGAGCCGAGGACCGGCACCGTCGCACCGGTGGTCTGCGTCAGGCCGTCCGCGACCTTCTGGCCGCCGCCGGTGCCGAAGACGTCGACCATCTCGTCGCAGTGCGGGCAGGGCAGGCCCGCCATGTTCTCGACGACGCCCACGATCTTCTGGTGGGTCTGGACGGCGATCGAGCCGGCCCGCTCGGCGACCTCGGCGGCCGCCTGCTGCGGGGTGGTGACGACGAGGATCTCCGCGTTCGGCACGAGCTGCGCGACGGAGATCGCGATGTCGCCGGTGCCCGGCGGCAGGTCGAGCAGCAGGACGTCCAGGTCGCCCCAGTACACGTCCGCGAGGAACTGCTGGAGCGCGCGGTGCAGCATCGGGCCGCGCCACACGACCGGGGCGTTGCCCGGGGTGAACATGCCGATGGAGATGACCTTCACGCCGTTCGCCGACGGCGGCATGATCATGTTCTCGACCTGGGTGGGCCGTCCGTCGGCACCCAGCATCCGCGGCACGCTGTGGCCGTAGATGTCGGCGTCGACGACACCGACCTTGAGGCCGTCGGCGGCCATCGCCGCGGCCAGGTTCACGGTGACGGACGACTTGCCGACACCGCCCTTGCCGGAGGCCACCGCGTACACCCGGGTCAGCGAACCGGGCTTCGCGAACGGCACCTCGCGCTCGGCGCCCGTGCCGCGCAGCGCCGCGGCCAGCTCCTTTCGCTGTTCGTCGCTCATCACGTCCAGCGAGACATCGACGCCGGTGACGCCCTCGACCCGGGAGACGGCCTCGGTCACGCGCTGCGTGATGGTGTCGCGCATCGGGCAGCCGGAGACCGTCAGGTAGACCGTGACGGCGACCCTGCCGTCCGGTTCGATCTCCACCGACTTGACCATGCCGAGCTCAGTGATCGGCTTGTTGATCTCAGGGTCGTTCACCGTCGCCAGTGCTTCGAGCACCGCGTCTTCCGTAGCCATACCGACGATGGTACGGCGCCGACCACCGGCCCATGAAAGAGCTGTCAACGGTCGGGTACGTCACTTCCCCGGCCGTCGGCGGACGGGAATAGATCCCGGCGCTCCTCCAGCTCCTTGATCAGGTCCTGGAGTTCCGAGCGGATCCAGTCGCGCGTGGCCACCTCACCCAGGCCCATCCGCAGCGCGGCGATCTCCCGGGTCAGGTACTCGGTGTCCGCGATCGACCGCTCGTTCTGCTTCCGGTCCTGTTCGAGATTGACCCGGTCCCGATCGTCCTGCCGGTTCTGCGCGAGCAGGATCAGAGGCGCCGCATAGGAGGCCTGGAGCGAGAGCGCGAGGGTCAGGAAGATGAACGGGTACTCGTCGAAGCGCAGCGACGGCGGCGCGAAGATGTTCCAGCCGATCCAGACGACGACCGTCAGCGTCATCCAGACCAGGAACCGTCCCGTGCCCAGGAACCGGGCGATCCGCTCCGAGAGCCGGCCGAAGGCCTCCGGGTCGTACTCCGGCAGCAGCCTGGCCCGCCGCTCCCGCGGCAGGTCGAGCCGGATGCGGGGCACCGCCCGCTCGCGCTCCCGCTCCCGGTCCTGTGTGCGCTCAGCCGCCATGCGGGGCCCCCTCCTCGTGGAACTCGGTCTCCCGCCAGTCCTCCGGCAGCAGGTGGTCGAGCACGTCGTCGACCGTCACCGCGCCCAGCAGCGAACCGCTCTCGTCCACCACCGGCGCCGCCACCATGTTGTACGCGGCCAGGTAGCTGGTCACGGCCGGCAGCGGGGTGTCGGGGCCGAGCGGGGGCAGGTCGCTGTCCACGAGCGAGCTCACCAGCGTGAACGGCGGATCGCGCAGCAGCCGCTGGAAGTGCACCGTGCCCAGGTACTTGCCGGTCGGCGTCTCGTCCGGCGGCCGGCACACGTACACCTGCGCGGCGAGCGCGGGGGAGAGGTCCTGCTGCCGCACCCGGGCCAGCGCGTCCGCCACGGTGGCGTCCGGACGCAGCACGATCGGCTCGGTCGTCATCAGACCGCCCGCCGTGCGCTCCTCGTACGCCAGCAGGCGCCGCACGTCGGCCGCGTCGTCCGGCTGCATCAGGGTCAGCAGCCGCTCCTGGTCCTCCTCCGGCAGCTCCGACAGCAGGTCGGCGGCGTCGTCGGGGTCCATGGCCTCCAGGACGTCGGCGGCGCGCTCCTCCTTGAGCTTGCCGAGGATCTCGACCTGGTCGTCCTCCGGCAGCTCCTCCAGGACGTCGGCGAGCCGGTCGTCGTCGAGGGCCGCGGCCACCTCCGCGCGCCGCTTGGGGGAGAGGTGGTGCAGGGCGTTGGCCAGGTCGGCGGGGCGGAGCTTCTCGAAGGTGGCGACGAGGTTCTCGGCGCCCTGTCCGTCCTCCTCCAGGGAGAAGCCGGTGACGGCCGACCACTCCACGGTCAGCGTCTCGCCCTTGCGGCTCAGCACCCCGCCCTTGCCCTTGCGGACGAAGACCTTGTCGATCTCCCAGTCGCGCCGGGCGGGCAGCTGCTGGATGGCCACGTCGAGGACGGTGACCTCCTCGTCGTCCTCGACCAGCCGGACGCGCCGGTCCAGGAGCTCGCCGAGGACCAGCCGCTCGGTGGGGCGCTGCTCGAACCGGCGCATGTTGACGACGCCGGTGGTGATGACCTGGCCGGACTGGACGCCGGTGACCCGGGTCATCGGGACGAAGACCCGCCGCCGGCTGAGCACCTCCACCACCAGGCCGAGCAGCCGGGGCGGCCGCCGGCCCACCCGGAGCATGGCCACCAGGTCGCTGACGCGTCCGACCTGGTCCCCGACGGGGTCGAAGACCGGTACACCCGCGAGATGGGAGACGAAGATCCGGGGGGCGCCTGCCGCCATGCCACGCGCCTCCTCGGTGCCGCACGATTCGAGCCGTCGGACGGCCCTGCCGGTGAGGGCAGGGCTTTGCCTGGTTCAGGCTAGCCCGTGGCGTTCCGCCCCGCCCCGGCAGTGCCTCCGTACGGCTGCCTGCGGGGTCCGCCACCGGTCCCGGGTACGCTGCGGACTGCCGTCCCCCCCAGCGGCCCCCGCACCGGACCCGGCCCTTCCGCCCGGCCGGGAACGCGGCCGCGCCGGCATCCCGTACGGGCCAGGTCCCGTCGCCCCCATGAACCGAGAGGCAGCGCAGATGGCCGTCCGCACCCCGTCGTCGCGTATCCGCAGGGCCGTCGCGCCCCTGGCGCTCTGCGCCGGACTGACGGTGGGGCTCACGGCCTGCGCGGCCGACCCGGACGAGGGGACGAACGGCGTCGGCAGGCTCGGCGCGCCCGAGATCGAGCAGAAGGCGCAGACCGCGGCCGACACGGCGAAGGCGGTACGGCTCTCCGGCACCCTGGTCAGCAAGGGCGACACCTTCAAGCTGAACATGCGGCTCAAGCAGGACGGCGCCACCGGCTCGGTGACGACGAAGAACAGCACCTTCGAGCTGCTGCGCGTCGGCGACGCGCTCTACATGAAGGCCGACGCGGGCTTCTGGTCCCACGACGACAAGGCGACCCACGCGCCCACGGAGGCCGACACCGAGGCCGCGGACAAGCTCGACGACATGTACGTGAAGGTCCCGCAGGGCGACCCCTCGTACAAGCAGCTGCGCGGCTTCACCGACATGGGGCTGCTCCTCGACGGGCTGATCGGCCTGCATGGCGAGCCGGTCAAGGGCGACCGCGACCAGATCGGCGGGATCCGCACGGTCAAGGTCAAGGGCGGCGCCGACGGCGAGGGCGGCACCCTCGACGTGGCCCTGGAAGGCTCCCCGTACCCGCTGCGGTTCGCCCGGGGCGGCGGAGCGGGCGTCGTGGTCCTCTCCGAGTGGGACAAGGACTTCCCGCTCGCCGAGCCCTCCAAGGAGGAGACCCTCGACTACGGCAAGCAGCTGCCGCGCACCTAGGGGGTGTCGTCACCATCCCCTCGTTGCCCGCAGGGCAGAGGGGATTTTGACGACAGGCCCTGGGGGTGTGCCCTCCGGCGGGAGGGCTCCTAGCGCTTCTTCTTGCGGCCGAACAGCAGCTTCGGGAGCGCGGCCGGCACGGGGCGGCGGGTGACGGCCTCCGAGGGCAGCGGGACGGCCGCCAGGGAGCCGTCGGGCAGCTCGGTGGTCGACTCCCGCGGGTCCAGGCGCAGCACCCGGCACTCGCGGGCCCAGCGCGCCGTCATCGCCTCGCCGTCGGGGGCGTTGAGCCGCTTGCCCTTCAGTTCGGCGACCGCCGCGTCCCACTCCTCCGAGCCGGGGGCGAGTTCGCGGACGGCGGCGGTCCAGGCGACGAGCCGGCCGCCCTTGTCCTTGCTGCGGACGGTCACCTCGGCCGTGCCGCCGTCGGCCAGGCCGGGGAGCGGCTGCTCGCCGGGGCCGTCGCCGACGACGTGCGCGGCGCCGTCGTGCCAGACGTGCCAGAGGGCGCGGGCGGGGCCGGTGCCGCGCACCCAGACGAGGCCGGACTTCTTGGTGGCCTCCTCGACGAGGGCGCCGGTGAGCAGCGTGTCGGTCATGGCCGAAGCCTATCTACAGCCAGCCGTTGCGCTTGAGGGTGCGGTGGATGGTGAAGCAGACCGCGATGATGCCCGTGAGCACCATCGGGTAGCCGTACCGCCAGTGCAGCTCGGGCATGTGGTCGAAGTTCATGCCGTACACGCCGCAGACCGCCGTGGGGACGGCGACGATCGCCGCCCACGAGGTGATCTTGCGCATGTCCTCGTTCTGCGCGACGGTCGCCTGCGCCAGGTTGGCCTGGAGGATCGAGTTCAGCAGCTCGTCGAAGCCGACGACCTGCTCCTGCACGCGCGCGAGGTGGTCGGCGACGTCCCGGAAGTACTTCTGGATGTCGGGGTCCACGAGCCGCATCGGCCGCTCGCTGAGCAGCTGCATCGGGCGCAGCAGCGGGGTGACGGCCCGCTTGAACTCCAGCACCTCGCGCTTGAGCTGGTAGATCCGGCCGGTGTCGGCGCCGCGGCCGGCGCCCTTCGCGGCGGGCGAGAAGACGTCGATCTCCAGCTGGTCGATGTCCAGTTCGACGGCGTCGGCGACCGCGATGTAGCCGTCGACGACGTGGTCCGCGATGGCGTGCAGCACGGCCGAGGGGCCCTTGGCGAGGAGCTCGGGCTCGCCCTGGAGACGGTGGCGGAGGTTGCGCAGGGAGCCCTGGCCGCCGTGCCGGACGGTGATCACGAAGTCGGGGCCGGTGAAGCACATGACCTCGCCGGTCTCGACGACCTCGCTGGTCGCGGTGAGTTCGGTGTGCTCCACGTAGTGGATGGTCTTGAAGACGGTGAAGAGGGTGTCGTCGTACCGCTCCAGCTTGGGCCGCTGGTGGGCGTGGACGGCGTCCTCGACGGCCAGCGGGTGAAGCCCGAACTCGGCCGCGATGCCCGCGAATTCGGCCTCGGTCGGCTCGTGGAGGCCGATCCACGCGAAGCCGCCGCTCTCCCGTACCTGGCGCATCGCGCCGCGCGGGGTGAGGCAGTCGCGGTCGTCGATCCTGCGCCCGTCGCGGTAGACGGCGCAGTCCACGACGGCGCTGGAGGCGGAGTGGTCGCGGGTGGGGTCGTACGAGGTGTACGTGGTGGGCGTCTTGCGCAGGCTGTGCCGCAGGCTCGGGCGGACGGCGGCGGTGAGGTCACGGATCATGGACATGGGCGTGCTCCTTCACGGATCGGCCGTCGGCGCGAGACGTGGCACAGCCCGGAATGGGGACGGGGAGGTACGTCGTCCACAAAGCGGGCGGCACCGGAGGGGCGCGGTGACGGCGGTCGCTACAGACAGGGAAAGGCGAATTGCTCTTCCGTCGAGCGAGATACCGGAGGGGCGGGTCCGTGCCGGACCCGGACGTCACCGGAGGGAGCGCACCGGGCGGGGGTGCGGAGCGGCGGAAGAGCGGCTGGTACTGCCCGATCGACTTCGGTCCATCGCAGTCCCACCTCCTCCGGCCGGTCCCCTGTCGGGGATGACGTGTGACGAGCAGTCGGGAATCCCGACCAGTGGCCAACACTATCAGCCGACAGAGGGTCAATCCCTTACTTTGCCCGTTCCATACGCGATCTATGCTCCCGGCATGGGAGAAGTTCTTGCACTGGTCGAGGCCCGCCTGCGGACGGCGCTCGGCGAACCGGACGCGCGGGCCGCGGTGACCTTCCTCGGCACGGACCGGATCGAGGTGCTGCGCTTCGTCGACGGCGACCTCGTGCGGTACGCGACCCTCGGGATGTCCGCGCAGCCGATGGCCGATCCGACCTCCGCGCTCGCCGACCCGGTGAAGGGCCCGCGCGCGGAGCTCGTCCTCAGCGTGCGGGCCGGACTCGCCGACACCGACAAGGTGCTGCGTCCGCTCGCCGTCCTCGCCGCCACCCCGCAGGTCGAGGGGGTGGTCGTGGCCCCCGGCGCCTCGCTGGACGTCGGCGACCCCCTCTGGCCCGGCGCGCCCTTCGCCTCGGTCCTGGTCGCCGAGTCCGGCGGCCTGGTGGAGGACCTGGAGCTCGACGAGCCGATGGACGCCGTCCGCTTCCTGCCCCTGCTCCCCATGACCTCCAACGAGGCCGCCTGGAAGCGGGTCCACGGGGCGAAGGCCCTGGAGGAGCGGTGGCTTGCCCGGGGGACGGACCTGCGCGATCCGCTGCGCCGGTCGGTGGAGCTGGACTGACGCGGCGGGCGCTGCCGCGGGCGCGCGCCGCCGCCGGCCGGAGGGCGCCGCCCACCCGGGGTGATCGTCCCGGGCCGGACGGGTGATCGTCCGTGGACGTCCTTGACGCGGGGCGGAAGAGCTAGGACCGTTGAGCCCTATGAGGGGCGAACCCAGTTGTCCGAAGTGCGGTGGCCGGGTCAGGGCGCCCGGACTCTTCGCCGACTCCTGGCAGTGTGACGTGCACGGCTCGGTGCACCCGCTCCAGCCCGTGATCCCCCCCAGCGTCGAGGCGCTCGGTGTCGTCGTGCACCGCTCCCACGTGCCGGTGTGGATGCCGTGGCCCCTGCCCGTCGGCTGGCTCTTCACCGGCGTCGCGTACGCGGGTGACGACCGCAGCGGCGGCCGTGCGACGGCCGTCGCGTGCTCGGGGCCGGGACCGCTCGGCGGGATCGGCGAGCTGCTCCTGGTCGCCGAGGAGCTGGGCGTCGGCCTCGGCGCCCGGTACGCCGGCATCGACGGCCCCGATCCCGGCGCGGGCATGGCCATCGACAAGCCGCCCCAGACGAAGGTGCTCGCCGCCGGCCGCCCCACCCCGCTCTGGCACGTGAATGGCGCCCCGCAGGACCGGGCGGTCTTCGCGGGCGAGGCGCGCGGGCTCTGGCTGTGGGCGATCGTCTGGCCCGAGCAGTCCGGCCTCCTCATGTACGACGAGCTGGTCCTCACCGACCTGCGCGACGCCGGCGCCGAGGTCGAGCTCCTGCCCTGCGGCGCCCTGACCCCCCGCCTGCTCGGCTAGGTCGTCTCTTCCGGATCCTGCCGGGCGGCACGGGTCAGGCAAGATCCGGAAGAGACGGCCCAGGGGGCGTCTTCCGGACCCGTGCGCGGGGCGGTCGCCCGGTCGTGACGTTCCGTACGGGCGTGTTCGATTCGCCCGTTATGCTGGAGCGTCCCTCGTCCGTGCCGAGCCCCCGGAGTACCGCGTCGTGCGCATCGATCTGCACACCCACTCCACGGCCTCCGACGGCACGGACTCGCCGGCGGAGCTCGTACGGAACGCGGCCGCGGCCGGGCTCGACGTCGTCGCGCTGACGGACCACGACACCACCCGCGGCCATGCCGAGGCGATCGCGGCGCTGCCCGAGGGGCTGACCCTCGTGACCGGTGCCGAGCTGTCGTGCCGGATGGACGGGGTCAGCCTGCACATGCTGGCGTACCTCTTCGACCCGGCGGAGCCGGCGCTCCTCGCCGAGCGGGAGCTCGTCCGGGACGACCGGGTGCCGCGCGCCCGCGCCATGGTCGGCAAGCTGCAGGAGCTCGGCGTCCCCGTCACCTGGGAGCAGGTCGCCCGGATCGCCGGCGACGGCTCGGTGGGCCGCCCGCACGTCGCCGAGGCGCTCGTCGAGCTCGGCGTCGTGCCGGACGTGTCGGGGGCGTTCACGCCCGCGTGGCTCGCCGACGGCGGCCGCGCGTACGTCGGGAAGCACGAGCTCGACCCGGTGGACGCGATCCGGCTGGTCAAGGCGGCCGGCGGGGTCACCGTCTTCGCGCACCCGCTCGCCGTCAAGCGGGGCCAGGTGCTGCCGGAGGCGTCGATAGCCCGGCTCGCCGAGGCCGGGCTCGACGGCGTCGAGGTCGACCACATGGACCACGACGAGGCGACGCGGGCGCGGCTGCGCGGGCTCGCGAAGGAGCTCGGGCTGCTGACCACGGGCTCCAGCGACTACCACGGCAGCCGCAAGACCTGTCGCCTCGGCGAGTACACCACCGACCCCGAGATCTACGGCGAGATCACCCGCCGTGCGGCGGGGGCCTTCCCGGTCCCCGGCGCGGGGGGATCCGCCGCCTAGGGCGCGCTCGCCGCCCGGGCCCAGGGCTCCGGCCTCCGGAAGCGGTTCCGGAGGGCTTCCGTGTGCCCCGACCGCCCCGGATGCCCGGGGTGCCGTCCGGCCCGCCGGGGTCTCCTCCCGGCCGGCCGGTCCCGCGCCGTCTCCGATGCGGGACCGAGGCCCGTCCCCGCCTGCCCGAGCGCCTCCCCGTCCCGGTCCGCCCCGTCACGGCTCCGTCCGTGCGCGGAGCGGCCTCCTCCTCCCTGCCCCGCTTCCGGAATCCCTTGTTCCGCTCCTGGGGCCGGGGATCACACCCCACTGTTCGACCTCTCCCGCAAGGCACCCCACCGTGTTCGACGTCGCCGTCTTCGGCTCGCTGTTCCTGACCCTCTTCGTGATCATGGACCCCCCCGGGATCACCCCGATCTTCCTCGCCCTCACCTCCGGCCGTCCGGCCAAGGTGCAGCGCCGGATGGCCTGGCAGGCCGTCGCGGTGGCCTTCGGCGTCATCACCGTCTTCGGTCTGCTGGGCCAGCAGATCCTGGACTACCTGCACGTCTCCGTCCCCGCGCTGATGATCGCGGGCGGTCTCCTGCTGCTGCTCATCGCGCTCGACCTGCTCACGGGCAAGACCGACGAGCCGAAGCAGACCAAGGACGTGAACGTCGCCCTCGTCCCGCTCGGCATGCCGCTGCTCGCCGGGCCCGGCGCGATCGTCTCGGTCATCCTGGCCGTGCAGAACGCCGACGGCGTCGCCTCGCAGGTCTCCGTCTGGGCCGCCATCGCGGCCATGCACGTCGTCCTCTGGCTGACCATGCGGTACTCGCTTCTGATCATCCGGGTCATCAAGGACGGCGGCGTCGTCCTGGTCACCCGCCTCGCCGGCATGATGCTCTCCGCGATCGCCGTGCAGCAGATCATCAACGGCGTCACCCAGGTGATCCAGAACGCCTGAGCGGCCACCGGGGCCGGCCGCGCGTGCCGGCCCCGGACACCACTGCGCCCCCGTACGGATTCCGCTCTTGCGAAGTCCGTGCGGGGGCGCGGTGCGTGGGGTGGACCCGGCCTGTTACGAGGCCGCGGTCTCGGCGGGGCGGATCCAGATGCGCTGGCCGATCGCTGCGGCCTGCTGCACGATCCGGTTGACGGAGGCGGCGTCCACGACGGTCCGGTCGACGGGCGTGCCGTCGATGTCGTCGAGTCGCAGGATTTCGAAGCGCACAGGCTTCTCCCTTCGTCTGAGTTGATCCTCCTGGTGGAGAACTGCGTGACACATGGGTACAACGAGGTGCACCCTGCAAACATTCCTTACGCTAAAGAAAATTTTCGGATGTCTAACTACTGATGGGTAGGGGGGTGTGGCGACCACGTCCCCACCGGCGGACAATGAGCCCCGTATGAACGACGCAGAGACCACTCACGTGACCGAGACCGACGCCCGCCTGCGCGCACTCGACGCGCGCCTGGAGCGCACCAACGAGCTCCTCCAGCGGATGCTGGCCGAGGTGGCCAAGACCCCCTCCACCCACGCCATCTTCGTCGACGCGGGTTACGTCCATGCTGCGGCCGGGTTGCTGGTGGCGGGCACCGAGGACCGGCGCTCCTTCGACCTCGACGCGGAGGGCCTCATCGAGGCGCTCATCGACAAGGCGCGCACGATCTTCGCGGACAGCCGGCTGCTCCGCGTCTACTGGTACGACGGGGCCCGGCGCCGCATCCACACGCCCGAGCAGCAGGCCATCGCCGAGCTGCCCGACGTGAAGGTCCGCCTCGGCAACCTCAACGCCAACAACCAGCAGAAGGGCGTCGACTCCCTCATCCGCACGGACCTGGAGTCCCTCGCCCGCCACCGCGCCATCAGCGACGCCGCCCTCGTCGGAGGCGACGAGGACCTCGTCTCCGCCGTCGAGGCCGCCCAGGGCTACGGCGCCCGCGTCCACCTCTGGGGCATCGAGGCCGCCGAGGGCCGCAACCAGGCCGAGGCGCTCCTCTGGGAGGTCGACAGCCAGCGCACCTTCGAGCTGGACTTCTGCCGCCCCTACGTCACCCGCCGCCCCGTCACCACGTACGAGAACGAGGGCGAGCCGCCGCCCTCCCGCGAGGAGGTCCGGTTCGTCGGCGCCCAGATCGCCGCGGCCTGGCTCGCCGAACGCGGCCGGGACCGCCTCTCCGAGCTGCTGCCGAGCGCCCCCTACCTGCCCGGACCCGTCGACCAGGACCTGCTCGTCGAGGCCGAACGGCTCCTCAGCCGCTCCCTGCGCGGCCACGCCTCGCTCCGGCGCTCCCTGCGGGACGGCTTCTGGCAGCACCTCAAGGCGCAGTACTGACCTCGGTCGCCGCCCCGTCGCCCGCGGGGGAGTCCACCCGCGCCCAGAACGCGGCGAGGCGGTCGGACAGCTCCTCGGGATGCGACACGTTGGGGGAGTGGCCGGCGCCCGCCACCACCGTGTGGTGCGCGCCGGTGAGCGCCGCCGCGGCCGACAGGTCGGCCGGGGGCCAGACGGCCTCGTCCGCCCCGTAGGCGATGTGCAGCGGCATCGGCAGCGCGGCCAGCTCGGCCGTGCCGTCCCCGCCGTCCAGCAGCAGCCGGCCGGCCCCGGCCAGCTGGGCGATCCGGGTCCGCATCCAGCGCCGCCGCAGGAACGCGGTCAGCTCCGGCGGGTCCGCCGCGCCCGGCTCCTCGCCGCGGCTGTCCAGCAGGCACATCGCCTGCCACACGCGCTCCTTGGAGAGCACCGCGAGGGCGCCGCGCAGCACCCGCACCCGCACCCGCTGCGGCCGGGCGACCCGGCCCGGGCCGGAGGAGAGCAGGGTCAGGGAGCGGAAGGCGCGCGGGGCGAGCGCCGCCGCCGCCCGGGCCACGAGACCGCCGAACGAGTGGCCGACCAGGTGCACGGGGCCGTCGCCGAGGGCCGCCGCCTGCGCCACCGCGTCGAGCGCGAGCTCCCTGCGCCGGTACGCCCGCCGGCCGCGCGGGCCGGGCGACTCGTGCTGCCCGCGCCCGTCCACCGCAACGGCCCGGTACCCGGCCTCGCCCAGCGGGCCGAGCAGGGCCAGGAAGTCCTCCTTGCTGCCCGTGTACCCGGGCAGCAGGAGCACCGTCCCCCGCCGCCCGCCGGCCGGCGCCGCGTCCAGGACGGCGAAGTCGCCGCGGGCGGTGACCAGGCGTCGGGCGCGGGTGCGGGGCGGCAGTGCGAGGGAACGGGGCTTGCTCATGTCTGGAGCGTAACCGCGGGGACGGGGGAGGGCCCGGGAGCCCTCCTCCGTCGGCCGGCGGGAGACGGCCGTGCGGCCCGGCCCCTGGGGAGGGACCGGGCCGCACGGGTGTCGCGGGACGGGGATCAGCCCTCGGCCGGGGCCGCCGCCTTCTTCGTGGCGCGACGGCGCGGAGCCTTGGGGGCCTCCTCGGCCGCGGGCGCCTCGGCCTCGGCCGCCGCCGCCTTCTTCGTCGTCCGTCGACGCGTCGGCGTCTTCGGCTCGGACGCGTCGGGCGCCTCCGCCACGACCGCCTTCTTCGTCGCGCGACGGCGCGGAGCCTTGGGGGCCTCCTCGGTCGCCGGCGCCTCGGCCACGGCCTCCGCGGCCACGGTCTCGGCGACCGCCGCCTTCTTCGTGGTGCGGCGGCGCGGGGCCTTGGGGGCCTCCTCCGCGACCGGCTCGACGACCGTCTCGGCCACGGGGGCCGCGGCCTTCTTGGCCGTACGGCGGCGCGGGGCCTTGGGAGCCTCCTCCACGGCCGGCTCGACGGCCGGTGCGGGGGCGGACTCCACGACGGGCGCGACGGCCGTCTCGACGACCAGCGTGGCGGGAGCCTCGGCGGTGGCCGGGGAGCCGGCGGGGCGGCGGGCGGTGCGGCGGCCGCGAGTGGGGGCCTTGGGGGCCTCCTCCACGACGGGCGCGACGGCCGTCTCGACGACGGGCTCGACGACCGGGGCCTCGACGACCGGGGCCTCGGCCACGGGGGCCTCGGTCACTGCGGTGCCGGTGGCCTTGCGGACCGCGCGGCGGCGGCGCGGCGCGGGGACCTCGGCCGTGACCTCGGGGGCCTCGGCGACGGGGGCCTCGACCGGCGCTGCGGCCTGCGGGACGACGACCTGCTCGGTCACCGGGGCGCCGGTGGCCTTGCGGACCGCGCGGCGGCGCGGAGCCGCCTTCGGCTCCACGGTCTCCGGGGCCGGGACGACGACCGGGGCCTCGGCGACGGCCGGGGCGGTCGCGGCGGCGCGCAGGGCGGCCGCGGCGGTCTCGACGGTCTGGAACGAACCCGTGTCCTCGGCCGGCCGGATCACCCGCGGACGGCGGCGGCGCGGGGCCGGAGCAGCCTCACGGGCCACCGGGGCCTGGGCGACGGGAGCGGCCGTCACGGCCTCCTGACGCGGGGCGCGCGCACGGCGACGGGGAGCCTTCGGCTCCTCCGCCGGAGCAGCGGCGGCCGGAGCGGCCTCCTTCACCACGACCGGAGCGACCGCGGCGACCGGGGCCGGCTCGGCCACGGGCGCGGCCTCGACGACGGCGGCCTGCGCGACGGGCGCCTGCGTCACCGCGGCGGCACCGGGGGCGCCGACACGGGTGCGACGGCGACGGCGCGGGGTGCGCGGGCCGGACTCGGTGCGCTCTTGGTCTGCCGGGGCGGACGCCGGCGCGGACACCGGAGCAGCCGCCGGGGCGGACGTCTCGACGGCCGGGGCCGCCGACGCCGGGGCGTCGCCGAGCTCGCCGCCACCGCGGGTGCGGCGGCGCTGACGCGGGGCGCGGGTGCGCGCCGGGCGCTCCTCGGTCCGCTCCTGGCGGTCGGCCTTCGGGCCGCGGGCACGGCGTCCGCCGGGCTCGCCCAGGTCCTCCAGCTCCTCCGCGCCCAGACCCGCGCGGGTCCGCTCGGCGCGGGGCAGGATGCCCTTGGTGCCCGCCGGGATGTCGAGCTCCTCGAACAGGTGCGGAGAGCTGGAGTACGTCTCCACCGGGTCGTGGAAGTCCAGGCCGAGCGCCTTGTTGATGAGCTGCCAGCGCGGGATGTCGTCCCAGTCGACCAGCGTCACCGCGGTGCCCTTGGCACCGGCGCGGCCGGTGCGGCCCACGCGGTGGAGGAACGTCTTCTCGTCCTCCGGCGACTGGTAGTTGATGACGTGGGTGACGCCCTCGACGTCGATGCCGCGCGCGGCGACGTCGGTGCAGACGAGGACGTCGACCTTGCCGTTGCGGAAGGCGCGCAGCGCCTGCTCGCGGGCGCCCTGGCCGAGGTCGCCGTGGACGGCGCCGGAGGCGAAGCCGCGGCGCTCCAGCTGCTCGGCGATGTCGGCGGCCGTGCGCTTGGTGCGGCAGAAGATCATCGCGAGCCCGCGGCCGTTGGCCTGCAGGATGCGGGAGACCATCTCCGGCTTGTCCATCGAGTGCGCGCGGTAGACGTGCTGCTTGATGTTCGCGACGGTCACGCCCTCGCCGTCGGGCGAGGTGGCGCGGATGTGCGTCGGCTGCGACATGTAGCGGCGGGCGAGGCCGATGACCGCGCCCGGCATGGTGGCCGAGAACAGCATCGTCTGGCGCTTCACCGGAAGCATGTTCATGATCTTCTCGACGTCGGGCAGGAAGCCCAGGTCGAGCATCTCGTCGGCCTCGTCGAGGACGAGGACCTTCACCTTGGACAGGTCGAGCTTGCGCTGGCCGGCCAGGTCGAGCAGGCGGCCGGGGGTGCCGACGACGACGTCGACGCCCTTCCTGAGCGCCTCGACCTGGGGCTCGTAGGCCCGGCCGCCGTAGATGGCGAGCACGCGCACGTTGCGGACCTTGCCGGCGGTCAGGAGGTCGTTGGTGACCTGCTGGCACAGCTCGCGGGTCGGGACGACGACGAGCGCCTGCGGGGCGTCGGTCAGCTGCTCGGGGCGGGCGCGGCCGGCCTCGACGTCCGTGGGGACGGTGACGCGCTCCAGGATGGGCAGACCGAAACCGAGGGTCTTGCCCGTGCCGGTCTTGGCCTGGCCGATGACGTCGGTGCCGGTCAGGGCGACCGGGAGCGTCATCTCCTGGATGGGGAAGGGGGTGACGATGCCGACGGCCTCCAGGGCCTCGGCCGTCTCAGGGAGGATTCCGAGCTCTCGGAAAGTCGTAGTCAGGGTGCTGCCTCTTCTGTGAGACGCGGCGCGAGGCGAACGAAGGGGGTCGTACCGTGCCGGGATCCTTCCGGCCGGATCCTTGGGATCGCTGCCGGGTGGCACGGGACCACTGCCGTCGCTCGAGCGTCGTACCGCTGAGGGTGACCCTTCCGCGGGTCCGCCGGAAGGGCTGTCGGGCCGGAGCCGATCGGGCCACCGACCGGGCATCCTCATTCATGAGTCGGCCCACCGGGTACGTCCGAACGTGCGAAAGCATGTCCGCATACTCGGCAGGCGCTTTATCACTGTACCCCGGAATCGCGCATGTGTGTTGGGAGAAAACGTGATGAGGGCACGGTCACACTGACTGACCAGGGCCTTACCGCGGTCCCCGAGCGGGCTATTGTGCGCTCCATGGAGACGCCTGACAACGCCACGCCCACCGGGATCGCCGCCGAGGACTGGGCCACCGCTTCCGCCGAGCCGCAGTACCGCGCCGCCGTGATCGACCTCCTCGGCGCCCTCGCCTACGGAGAGCTGGCGGCCTTCGAGCGGCTCGCCGAGGACGCCAAGCTGGCGCCCACCCTCGCGGACAAGGCGGAGCTGGCGAAGATGGCCTCGGCTGAGTTCCACCACTTCGAGCAGCTGCGCGACCGCCTCGCGGCCGTCGACGCCGAGCCGACCGCCGCCATGGAGCCCTTCGCCCGGGCGCTGGACGACTTCCACCGCCTGACCGCCCCGTCGGACTGGCTGGAGGGCCTGGTCAAGGCGTACGTCGGCGACTCCATCGCGAGCGACTTCTACCGGGAGGTGGCGGCCCGGCTCGATTCCGACACCCGCGCCCTCGTCCTCTCCGTGCTCGACGACACCGGCCACGGCAACTTCGCGGTGGAGAAGGTGCGCGCCGCCATCGACGCCGACCCGCGCGTCGGCGGGCGCCTCGCGCTCTGGGCGCGCCGGCTGATGGGCGAGGCGCTCTCGCAGGCGCAGCGCGTGGTCGCCGAGCGCGACGCGCTCTCGACGATGCTCGTCGGCGGCGTGGCGGACGGCTTCGACCTCGCGGAGGTCGGCCGGATGTTCTCCCGCATCACCGAGGCGCACACCAAGCGGATGGCCGCGCTGGGGCTCGCCGCGTAGCGTCGCGGATCAGGGGCGAGGGGGTCGGACGGCGCTGTTCACGCCGCCGCTGATCGGCGCAGCCGGCGCCTCGACGGGCGGATCAGCAGCGAGAGCAGCACGGCCGCCACGGCCACGGCGCCGATCAGTGTGGCGGCGAAGTGGCCGGGCCCCAGGGCTCCGTGGGTGACGAGGGCGCCGAACACCCCGCCGAGCGTGCCGGTGGCGAGGACTCTGCCCCGGACGGGGAGGCGGCCGGCGAGCCGCTGCACGGCGACCCATGCCAGGGCGAAACCGAGCAGGGCGGAACCGAGGGCTTCCAGGAACACGGGGGATCACCTCGCGGGGTGCTGCGGGGCGGCTGGTGCGGTCGGGAGACCTCCTACCCCTGGGGCGCGGAACGCAATCCTTCCGTACGTCCTGACGTGGCCGAACGGGCAGACGAAAGGCCCGGTGGACCGAGACGGTCCACCGGGCCTTCCTTCGTTTTCCGCGGGCTCAGAGCGCGCCGAAACCCACGCGGCGGACGGCGGGCTCGCCGAGCTCCACGTACGCGATCTTGTCGGCCGGGACGAGGACCTTGCGGCCCTTCTCGTCCGACAGGCTGAGCAGCTGCGCCTTGCCGGCCAGCGCGTCGGCCACCGCGCGCTCGACCTCCTCGGCGGACTGCCCGCTCTCCAGAACGATCTCCCGGGGTGCGTGCTGCACGCCGATCTTGACCTCCACGGCTATGTCCCTCCGAACGGTCAGCGTTGCGCGATTGAGTGCGCCGTACGCTGCACACATTAGCCCGGTGAGGGGACCCGCACGGCGCAGCCGCTGCACGCCAGGAGCGAACAGCCCCGGGGAATGCTCAGTGGCCCTCGGCGCCGAGCAGACCGTCCGCCGGGTGCAGCGGGAAGCCGGCGATGCCGCGCCAGGCGAGCGAGGTGAGGAGCGCGACCGCCTTGTCGCGGGGGATCGGGGACTCGCTGGACAGCCAATAACGGGCCACCACCTGCGAGACGCCGCCGAGGCCCACGGCGAGCAGCATCGACTCGTCCTTGGAGAGACCGGTGTCCTCGGCGATGACGTCCGAGATCGCCTCGGCGCACTGCAGGCTCACCCGGTCCACGCGCTCGCGCACGGCGGGCTCGTTGGTCAGGTCGGACTCGAACACGAGTCGGAAGGCGCCGCCCTCGTCCTCGACGTACGCGAAGTACGCGTCCATCGTCGCCGCGACGCGGAGCTTGTTGTCGGTGGTGGAGGCCAGCGCGGTGCGGACCGAGAGGAGGAGGGCCTCGCAGTGCTGGTCGAGCAGGGCCAGGTACAGCTCCAGCTTCCCGGGGAAGTGCTGGTAGAGCACCGGCTTGCTGACGCCGGCCCGCTCGGCGATGTCGTCCATCGCGGCGGAGTGGTACCCCTGGGCGACGAAGACCTCCTGGGCCGCGCCGAGCAGCTGGTTCCGTCGGGCACGTCGCGGCAGGCGCGTGCCCCGAGGGCGTGCTGCCTCTGTCTGCTCGATGGCGCTCACGCGGCCTCCCAAGATTCGATCCATGCGCGCTGTCGCGCCGCGCCGCCATCGTACTTTTGGGTAACCCGGCTGTGCGCGGTGCGGACGCAGAATTTCACGGACCGGACGTCCCGGTCGACAGTCGATTCAAGATTAAACCGAACAAATCAGCGGTAGTCGTCTTCGTCCAGGGCGACCACGCGCGCCTGTTCGGACGCGTCCGCCTCGTTCGCCGAGTCCCGTTCGATATGGGGAACGGCTTCGTCCTCGCGTTGCTGCAGTTCCGTGTGCTGCTCCGCGGCGTCGGCCTCCGGGATTTCCTGCTCCAGCACGACGTCCTCTTCCTCGGTGAATGTGTCCGGCTCGGTCGGATCGACAGTCATGCGGTTCCTTCCGGCACGCGGGTCGCGGTCCTCTCCGATGGCCCTCTCTTCGAGCCTAGGAGCACCCGCGCCCCGCCGCACACGCACCTGTGACGGCACCCACACGCGGAGCCGCGTGATCGTCTCGTAATATTGCGGCCATGTCCTCGACCGAGCTGCCGGAAAAGCGGACCGAGTCCGCCGCACCACCCGCGCCGCGGACCCGCGCCGTACGGGTCGCCGACGGCGAGGAGCTCCGCTCCGTCGAGCTCCCCGGCCTCACCCTGACCGTGCGGGCCCGGCCGGGCGACCGGCCCGGCCTCGCGCCCGCGCTGTACGTGCACGGCCTCGGCGGGTCCTCGCAGAACTGGTCGGCGCTGATGCCGCTGCTGGCGGATGTGCTCGACGGCGAGGCGGTCGACCTGCCCGGCTTCGGCGACTCGCCGCCGCCCGACGACGGCAACTACTCGATCACCGGACACGCCCGGGCCGTCATCCGGCTCCTGGACGCCGGCGGCCGCGGCCCCGTCCACCTCTTCGGCAACTCGCTCGGCGGCGCCGTCGCCACCCGGGTGGCCGCCGCCCGGCCCGACCTGGTCCGCACCCTGACCCTGGTCTCCCCGGCCCTGCCGGAGCTGCGCGCCCAGCGCACCGCCTGGCCGACCGTGATGCTCGCCGTGCCGGGGGTCGCCCCGCTCTTCGCGAAGCTCTCCCGCGACTGGACGCCCGAGCAGCGCGTCCGCGGCGTCCTCTCCCTCTGTTACGGCGACCCCGCCCGGGTCACCGACGAGGGCCTGCTGCACGCGGTGGAGGAGATGGAGCGGCGCCTGGAGCTCCCCTACTTCTGGGACGCCATGGCCCGCTCCTCGCGCGGCATCGTCGACGCCTACACGCTCGGCGGACAGCACGGACTGTGGCGGCAGGCCGAACGGGTCCTCGCCCCCACCCTCCTCGTCTACGGCGGCCGCGACCGGCTGGTCTCGTACCGGATGGCGCGGAAGGCGGCCGCCGCCTTCCGCGGCTCGCGCCTGCTGACGCTCCCCGACGCGGGGCACGTGGCGATGATGGAGTATCCCGAGACGGTCGCCCAGGCCGCCCGGGAACTGATCGCCGACCACGACGGGAGCTGATCCGGGGCCGTGGGACGACACAGTCGCAAGGGCACCGCGCCCACCGCGCCCGCCACCGGGCCGGATCCGTCGGCCGGGCGGGCGCAGCCGCAGGGCCAGGCGCCCGGCACCGGGCGCCGCCGCAGGACCCCCGGCGCCGGCGAGGACCCCGCCGGGACCCCGGCGCACGGGTTCCCCGCCTACGGCACGCCCGCGCGTGGAGTGCCGGCGTACGGCACCCCCGCGCACGGGGTACCGGCGTACGGCCACGGCGGTCACGCGGGCGCCCCGGCGGCGCCCCCGGCCTTCGACACCCCCGCGCACGGGACGCCCGGCACTCCGGCCCACGGCGTCCCCACCTACCGGACCCCCGTGCGGGGCGGCCACCCGCAGCACGACGAGGGCCAGACGGCCCGCCCCGGGGCGTACGAGGGCCGGCGCGGCTCCCGCCGGGCACCGGCGCCGGAGGAGGCGAACAGGCAACAGGGCGCGGAGCAGGGGACGTTCATCCCGGCGCCGCGCCGCGAGACCTCGCCCGAGACGGAGGAGGCCGCACGCAGGGGCGGTCCGGGGCGGACGCTCACCGGCGTCGCCGCCGCGGCCGTCGCCACCGTCCTCGCCGTCGTCGTCGCCGGCCAGGTCGCCGACAGCGGGAAGGACGGTCCCGTCACGCACGCCGCCGAGGGGCCGACCGACCGGGCCGTGGACGACTCCTCCGCGTCCCGCTCCGACGACCGGATCACGCCGACGGCGCCGAAGCCCGTGGTCACCCCCGCGCCGACGTACGAGCAGCTGATGACCCACCAGTTCCCGATCGACCCCAAGCTGACGGCGTCCGGGGCCTTCGTGGCCGTCCCGGGATTCGACAAGGCGCCGGGCAAGGGGCGTCTGGTCCGCTACCGGATCGACGTGGAGAAGGGGATCGGTCTCGATCCGACGCTGTTCGCCACCGCCGTGCAGAAGACCCTGAACGACCGCCGCAGCTGGGCCGGTGACGGCGAGATGAAGTTCGAGCGTATTTCCAGCGGGGAACCCGAGTTCGTCATCACCCTCGCCAGTCCCGGCACCACCGGCACCTGGTGCCGGAAGTCCGGTCTCGACACGACGGTCGACAACGTGTCCTGCGACTCCGCCTCGACCGAGCGCGTGATGATCAACGCATTCCGCTGGGCGCAGGGTTCGGCGACCTTCGGACCGAAGGCGATGTACGCCTACCGTCAGATGCTCATCAACCACGAGGTCGGCCACCGCCTCGGGCACGGTCATGTGAGCTGCCGCACGCCGGGGGCGCTCGCGCCCGTGATGCAGCAGCAGACGAAGTCCCTGGACATCGACGGGATCCGCTGCCGCCCCAACCCCTGGGTGCACCCCGGAAGTTGACGTTCCGTCCGGTGGTGCCGCCGCCGCATGGGCGCCCAGCGGCGTGACCGCTCACCGTGTCCCGCATTCTCGGGGGCCGACGCCGACCCGCGCGTCCGTCGGCACTTTTCCCTTTCCGCTTTCCCCGAATCCGTCCCGCGCCCCGGGTCGCCTTTTCTGTGGGGGCGGCCCTTTTCCCTTCCCGGGGTCATGTGCCGGACGACGTCATGTGCCGGGCGACGTCATGTGCCGGGCGACGTCATGTGCCGGGCGACGTCATGTGCCGGGCGACGTCATGTGCCGGGCGACGTCATGTGTCGCCGTCGCGGAATTCCCCTTTTCCCGAATGCGGTTCTCCTTGACTCCCTTCCGCGGCGTGCGCCGATCGAGCTGCCCGCGATGGCCGCCGCCTGACCCTGTGTGACCGTTACGGGGTGTAGCGCGACGGAACGCGACCGGGGTGTGAAAGTTACGTGCATTCACCCCTTCCGGTGGGGGGGGGGGGGGGGGGGGGGGGGGGGGGGGGGGAGGGGGGGGGTGTGGGGGTGTTTTCTGGTGGGTGGGGGGC